>NZ_BAAAFI010000041.1:0-89804 GCF_039523455.1 Algoriphagus jejuensis
CATGTCGTAAATAAGTTGTGGTAACTCCTTTTACGACTTTCATGGCTGCGGGTGAATTTCCCCTATTCATGAATGTTTTTTAGCGTTATCCTGCTTCTCCAGAAGCTGGATCCCGACTATTCTCATTTATTCTGATTTCCTCACCCGCCAAACCTCGATTGCGGCACTCTATATCTCCAATCGTCCCTGTCCACAAAATGTCCGGACGAAAAACCTACGGGCTATCCGACGAGTTGATGATTTTGCCTAATTTCACCTTTTGACAAAGCGTATCCCAATCCTGCAAACCCAGCCTGTTTCCTGTGCCATTCGGATTTTAGGCTGCGTCTTGCAAAACAAAACTCCCCACTCTACTATGGCAAAATCCGGCATAGACCCGCTGACCCAACCCGATCAAAACACTACTGATCGCCGTACTTTTCTAAGAAAAAGCGTCCTAGGCACCCTGTCGGCCGTACTGGGTGCGGAGATCATCCACGCAGCCACCATGCCCGAGGGGTATGTTCCTATCGCTCTGCCACAGGACTTTGACCCGATGAAGGGCAAAAACCCCGAGATGATCATCCGTAGCGATCAACCATGGAATGTCGAAGCCAGACCACACCAACTCGACGATGCGATTACACCATTTGAAAACATCTTCATCCGAAACAACGGGCTGATTCCCGAAGACATCGATGCTGCCAACTGGAAGCTCACCATCAGCGGAGAATCTGTCAACAAGGAAAAATCCTACAGCCTAGCCGAGCTCAAGAAAAACTTCAAACCTTACTCCTACCAGTTGGTACTCGAATGCGGCGGCAATGGTCGGGCGGGATTTTATCCACCCACTGCCGGCAACCAGTGGGAAGAGGGCGCAGTCTACTGCTCAGAATGGACAGGCATACGCCTGAAAGACCTGCTCCAAGATGTGGGCATCAAATCCGACGCAGTGTACGTCGGCTACTATGGCACAGACAAACATCTGAATGGAGATGCCTCTAAGCCCGTCATCTCCCGGGGCGTGCCAATCGCCAAAGCCATGCAGGACGAGACGCTTCTCGCTTGGTCGCTCAACGGCAAAGATATCCCCTTGGCCCACGGCTACCCACTACGCTTGGTTTGCGGAGGTTGGCCTGCTTCTACTTCAGGAAAATGGGTAAACAAACTAGTAGTTCGAAACAAAGAGCACGACGGCGCGAAGATGACCGGCGACTCCTATCGCATGCCAAAGAATCCCGTTGCGCCTGGGGAAGAAGCTCCGGTGGAAGACATGACAATCATCGAATCCATGCCTGTCAAATCTCTGATCACATTCCCGAAAACCGGAGCGATGTTTGGCAAATCAAAGAAACTGAACGTGCGAGGCCACGCTTGGGCAGGTGAGTTCGAAGTCGCAGTGGTACAGGTTTCGACGGATTTCGGAGCCACTTGGACGAAATGTCAATTGAAAAATGCCCCCAATCGCCTGGCTTGGCAGCAATGGTCAACGGAGCTCAGTTTCACCGAGGTCGGTTACTATGAAATCTGGGCAAAAGCCACTGACAGTCGAGGCGTTTCCCAGCCTATGGTAATCCCCGGTTGGAATCCAAAAGGCTATCTCAACAATGCCTGTCACCGAATCGCAGTCAAAGTAAGCTAAGGGTGATGAAGAAAAATCAAGAATCCCAACAGCTCATCAAGGTACTGAACACGGCGGTAGTTGGCCTGCTGGCTATCGTAATCCTCTTGGTCGGTGGGCTGGTATTTGTGGCATTTTACGACGGCCCATCGCCGAAAGAAAACGCCTCGGAAACAAGTAATTCGCTAAATACCGCTCTCGCTGCCGATGAAGTGGTGGACGGCAAAGACGTCGCAACCGGATTCGTCATCGACGAAGGTTTTGAGATCGTCAAGGCCACCTGTACGGGCTGTCACTCCAGCGCAATCGTGCTGCAAAACAAGTTTACCCGCGAAGGGTGGAAAGCCAAGATTGTCTGGATGCAGGAGACTCAAGGACTTTGGGACCTGGGAGGTAATGAAGCTATCATTCTAGACTACCTCGCCAAACACCACGCTCCTGCGCCTCCCACTGGCAGAAGAGTTCCGCTCAAGGATATCGAGTGGTATGAATTAAAGAACTAGCAGTAAGCTCAAAAACCTTCACTCCAGATGGCCCGCAGGAAAATGAATGTCCGCTGACCGAGGTTACCAACAAACGGCGAGAGGAAGATGAAAAAGCGGGCATATCTGGCCCGCTCTGCTCTCAAATTTTTGATTTCAAAATCTCCCGTCAGTCTACTTTCAGAAGCCTAACCGGCCCCATCAGTCCCGACTCAACCAGTGGTGAGTTGGCCTGATAAAACGGCATCGTCGTAAACGTCGTCTTGACCGCACCGGGCTGCGCATCACCAATCAGACGATTGACCCAGGTGTTGACGACCTTGATTTCGACTTTGTTCTCTCCCCGTTTTAAGGCTTGGGTCACATCCAGTTTGAATAGGGTTTTCCAAACAATTCCCATATTTTGGCCGTTCAACCAGACTTCAGCCAAGTTTTTCACCGAACCTAAATCCAAGTAGTATGAGCTGCCTGGGTTCACTGCGTCGAGCTCGAAGGAATTGGTATAAGATGCCGTTCCGGAAAAATATTTGATCGCTGAATCAGCGCTTTGATGCCAAGACACCAAATCTGTAAACTCGGATTTTTTATCTCCAAAATTCACCTGCCAAGTACCGCCGATTTCTCTTTCCAACGTTTCTTTCTTACTCGCAAGACTGAAGGAATTTTGAGCAGTACTTTCTTGAAAAATCACAAAAAAGGCATCCCAAGACTCGAAATTCAAGGCAAGGTGTGTCCTTCCATCTTTGATCTCGTAAGAGACTTCCTTGACTTCACCGTTGATCGGATTCCAGAGCGTGGGCTTCTTTCCTGTCACTCGGAAGCTCACATTTGCGGAGGTTGGATCGACACTTCGGTTATTAAGCCAGTAGATTTCGCCGTTCGCGGTCTTTCTATGTCGGAAGAGAATTTTGTGGTCGGTTTCGGAAATGACTACATCGGGATGGGTGGGAACAACCAAGGAAGTATTGACATTCTTTTTACTCCAAATCTCTGTCGCCAAAGCCTCAAAATCCGCCGCATCATCCGAAATACTCGGAGACTTCTTGGGTTTTTGCCCGACAATCGGAACGCCTGCATCCGCCAAGACCTTTAACTTCTCAAGCACCGCATAAGACATCAAAATAGCGCTTTCGTCCAGCATCAACACTTCATAGGTCGCACCGCTTGGCGCTTTGAGCTTTCCGTTTTCAGGCTGGATCGCTTCCAACAGTGCCGTGGCATTCACATAATCAAACTCATATCCGGCGGGAATGTCCGGAAGTTTGTTTCTCGACACCCAAGTGATGTTGTTGTTTTCTCCATAGAAATAGAGAATATCAGCGACATTTTTGCCTTGCTGAAGCAAATAGGAACTCCGTCCCAGATAGTCTATCCAGGCCTTGGCCATCCCAGACCAAGTCTCCTGTCGGGAGAAATATTGCCCAAATGGCCCGAGAGAAAATCCTGGCTTTTTGTCATCGAGGGGCTGATGAACAGAGGTATGGATTACAAAGCGATTCAGGCCGGATGCCAGCTCAAGGTCGGCGGTTCGCTTGAGGCGTTCCGGATACTCCTGAAATGGTCTCCCCACGGAAGTCATCGATTCTGCGGCGACAAAGGGTTTCCCATAGATATTGGCCACGGAGGCTGATTCCCTAATGTCAGCCTCGCTCCTTACCTCTTCATTTGCTCCGCCTGCTAGACTTCCCGGCGTCCACATGGCTGACATGGGAATATCAGCATGCCGCTTTACGTCCATTCCGTCAGCCAGATAGATTCGCTTGTTTTCATGCGATTCGGTGTAGCGCTTCATCCCCCGTTTCTTCAGCTCCTCACCAATCACATCATAATGATTGTCAGCGATCATTTCTCCTATCGTCTTTCGAAAATCCCAAAGAAATTTCTCGCTTTCCTCCCTACTCGTCACCAATCTACCCGTCAAAATCGGCAGATACGAGACCAGACTATATCCCCTTCTTTTTTCAAATTCATCAGAAAAATCCGCCGTCCAATTCATATGTCCGGCTTCGTAGCTATCTAAAATCATGTACTCCAAACCACCGGGTCCCAATTTTCCACCCGTTGCACTTTCGTATAAATCAAGGTAGTGATTGATATAGCGACGGACGGCTTCCTCATCCAACTTGTCCACCTCCAAACCCGTGGCTTCCGGTGATGCGGGATGGTTTTGACGCCCCGTCAGAGAATACCCGAATCGCATGATCCTCCATTTTCCGGAAGGCACATCCCAAGTGATACTTCCGTCAGTCTGCAACTTAGAAGTCAAGTCGATGACCTGAGACTTCTCAATCAGGTCTTCGTCACTTTTCTTGACATTGAGATTCGCCAATAAAAAATCTTCCGTCCAAGGGGAAAAGCCAGCCTTGTCCTCCACTTGATCGATCCGCGAAGTAGTGTAGAGGACAAATTCAGCGACGTTTACCCCGTCAGACTTGGGTTCACCTATCGGCGCGCCTGCCATTGCTGCGAAAAGATTGACCTCCGGAGGCAAGGTTTCGTAGCAAATCCTCCAGTATTTGGCTTCTGTGGGTGCAAAGGAAACGGTGTTGAAAGGAACCGTACTTCCCGAGACTTTGGCAATAGTCCGAAAGGTCACTCCGTCATCACTGACTTTTAAGCTTCGGTTTTCCGGCCCACCATTGAACTCGGCCAATGCGCCATTCATTGCACCCGAAACACTCATAGCCGTGAACGTCTGTGGCTGATCAAATGTGTATTGGATCCACATGTCCTCTCCGACTTCCATTGGCGGCAGGAAACTCGCATTCGCCAAACTCCCATCCGTCAACAGCTCCAAATTGAACTCACCCCCACTACTGGAGATTTCCGGTAAAAGCGCGGAAAGATTCTTTTCACCCGCATCGACTGGAAAAGCGACCACCAAGGCATCTCGGTAAAAGGTCGGCACCTCGCCGATAAACCCACCGGTGATCCCACCTCCCTCCAGATGCGCGTCTTGATATTTTCCAGTTTGCCCAGACGGCTGTGGAAGCTTCCCTGAATAGGTTTTACCTCCGTCTACCTCGAGTTCTGACCAGACGTATTTCTTCATCGCATTCTCTGGCCGTACCCAAGGCCCACCGGTTACAGACCATCCCGGAGAACCTGCTATCGCCATTTCAAGGCCTTTGTCCGCCGCTAAATCTGTTGCAAATCCAAAAGCCTCCTTCCAGGTCGGCGTCATGAAAACCAACTTTTCACTGACCACCACCGGAGTAAATAGATTGGCGTCAAAGTTTTGAAAACCGCCTATTCCGCTTTTCTCCATCCAGTCCAGATCCTTTTGGATGCCTTCCTTGGTGATGTTGCCATTCATCCAATGCCACCAGACACGGGGTTTGGCGGCGTTCGGTGGAGACTGGAAGTTTTCTAGTAGAATTTTGGGCAAATGCAGGTGATCCAAAAAGGATCACAGCTAGGAATAGTAGGGGCTTATTCATCGGTTTATTTTGGGTCGTCAGGTCATAGTTTAGGAATAGATATTTGGATGCCTATCCTGCGCCATACTGCAAAGTTGGATTTGAAAAAAAATAGAAGTTTGAAGCGGGCCTACTTTCTCAATTTCAACACGTCTTGACAGAAAAGAAACTGCAAAGCCGCGTTGAAGTCCGCGCATGGGCTGGTTTTCCTTTTTTGAAAACCTCAAGAAATCCCTAGCTTTAACACATTAAAATCTCTCTGTAAAATATTGAGCATATTTTTCTTACCCAGAATCGCCCGGTTCTGTGGTGCTCAGTTGCATTTCCCCAACAACGATTCTAAATCTTAATACAGAGAAACTCATGAAACCATTTCAAAAAATAGCCATCCTGGGTGGCACAGGTAAATCAGGCAAATATCTTGTCCAGCATTTGCTCAACGAGGGATATCAACTCAAGCTTTTGCTTAGAAATCCCGAAAATTTCACACTCCAAAGTCCGCTTATAGAACTAGTCGCTGGCGATGCAAGAAATTATGAATCGATCAAATCACTAGTAAATGGCTGCCAGGCGGTCATCAGCACACTGGGACAACCAAAGGGCGAACCGTCGATTTTTAGCGACGCTACCCGCAATGTAATTCGAGCCATGGCTGATTTTAGAATCGACCGATACATCATCACTACGGGGTTGAACGTTGATGCGCCGAATGACCAAAAAGGTGAACGGACTAAGGCAGGAACCGACTGGATGAAAATCCACTACCCGATGACCACTGCTGATAAGCAAGTGGAGTATGAACTACTTTCCACCAGTACAATCAATTGGACACTCGTCAGACTTCCGATGATCGAGCAAACCGACGAGCGCCGACCTACCTTGGTCAGCTTGGTCGATTGTCCCAGAGGTTCTATAAGTGCTACGGATCTGGCCTACTTCCTCGCGGAAAGCTTATCTGATCCGAATTATTTCAAAAAAGCGCCATTTATTGCAAATCAGTAATTGGGGAGAAAGAAAAAACTACTGAGCCATTTTCCACGAAAAAGCCCCGACGATTAATCGGGGCTTCATGCTTTATCAGCTTTCGTAGTGTTCCTTGTAGTAATCCTGGTACGCTCCCGAGGTCACATGCTCGAGCCACGCTTCATTTGCAAGGTACCAATCGATCGTGATCTCGATTCCCTCGTCAAACTGTAGACTCGGCTCCCAGCCCAGCTCTTTTTGAATCTTAGTTGCATCAATCGCATAGCGTAGATCATGCCCTGCGCGATCGGTCACATAGGTGATCAATTTTTCTGACGTGCCTGGCTCGCGTCCAAGCTTCTCGTCCATCTTTTTGCAAAGCAGCTGGACTATGTCAATGTTTTTCCACTCATTAAAGCCTCCAATATTGTAAGTCTCGCCGGGTTTTCCTTGATGAAAGACCGTGTCGATCGCCCGTGCGTGATCTTTCACAAACAACCAATCGCGGACATTTTCGCCTTTCCCATAGACAGGAAGCGGCTTCATGTTTTTGATATTGTGAATGCAAAGCGGAATGAGCTTCTCAGGAAAATGATTCGGGCCGTAATTGTTGGAGCAATTGGAAACCACCGTCTTCATTTTGTAGGTATTGGCATAGGCCCTCACAAAGTGATCCGAAGCAGCTTTGGACGCTGAATACGGAGACTGCGGATCGTAGGCAGTTGTTTCCAAAAAGAATCCGCCATCATGCAAAGACCCATAGACCTCATCAGTGGAGACATGGTAGAAAAGATGCTGATCCAATTCTCCGGCCCAAGCCGTTTTGGCTGAGTTAAGCAAATTTACCGTGCCAAACACATTGGTTTTCACAAAAGCCAAAGGGTCACTGATCGAGCGATCCACGTGAGATTCGGCAGCGAGGTGAATCACATCGGTAATCTTGTGCTTCGCAAAGATCTCGTCGAGTGCTTCTGCATCTTGGATATCTGCTTTTTCAAACACGTAATTGGAAGCACCCTCTACCGACTTCAGATTTTCCAGATTCCCCGCATAAGTCAACGCATCCAGATTAACGATCTTGTATTCAGGATACTTACTTACAAAAAGCTGGACAACGTGGCTTCCAATAAAGCCCGCTCCGCCGGTAATCAAAATCGCTTTACTCATATGCTACTTTTTATAATAATCTAAATACCAATCCGTAAACGCCTTAACACCCACTTCTATCGCGGTGTTTGGCTTGTATCCTGTGTCGCGCACCAAGTCCTCTACATCTGCGTGAGAGGCCGGCACATCGCCGGGTTGAAGGGGAAGTAAAACCATTTCTGCTTTTTTACCCAATCCTTTTTCTACTGCCTTGATATAGTCCATCAGCAAGACCGGAGCCGAGTTCCCAATGTTGTAGATTTTGTAAGGTGCTTTCCCGCTTCCTGGATCAGGATTTTTTGAATCAAAATCAGGATTCGCAGCTGCAGGTCGATCCGCCACTTTGACTATCCCTTCTACGATGTCATCGATGAAAGTAAAATCCCGCTTCATATTGCCGTAGTTGAATACCTGGATTTTCTCCCCTTTCAGGATAGCTTCAGTAAACAGAAACAAAGCCATATCCGGCCGGCCCCACGGGCCATAAACCGTAAAAAACCGCAAGCCCGTCGTCGGAATTCCAAACAAATGGCTGTAGGTATGAGCCATTAGTTCGTTGGATTTTTTGGACGCAGCGTACAGGGAGACCGGATGATCTACCGAGTCTGAAGTCGAGAAGGGCATTTTTTCATTTGCTCCGTACACCGAGCTCGAAGAGGCATACACCAAATGTTTCACCGGATGAAAACGGCAGCATTCTAATATGTTAAGAAAAGCCGTAATATTGCTTTCGATATAAACTTCTGGATGTGAGAGTGAATACCTCACGCCCGCTTGAGCCGCTAGGTGAATAACGACATCAAACTTTTCCTGTTCAAAAAGTGAGAGCAAAGCCGCTTTGTCTGCCAGGTCCTGCTGTATAAAACGGTAAAGTGGCTGGGTCGTCGATTGAGCGATTTCTCCTTTTCTGATGGAAGATTTTTGGATACCTCGATGCTCCAACCGGGCATATTTGAGGTTGATATCATAGTAATCGTTGATAATATCCAACCCTACTACCTCCTCGCCTCGATCTACTAATTTTTGAGCAACATGAAATCCGATAAATCCGGCTACACCGGTCACAAGGTACCTCATAGAGAAAAATATGTTTATTGTCCAGCTTCAAATATATACTATTCCGCGGTCTTCGAAGCGCCTAAGACGCGCTGATAGTTGTTAAACACCTCCTTTTGGATGACATTTCTGTCATAGTTTTCAACTACCTCTTGGTATAAATTTGCGGCATAAAGCGCCATTCGATCTCGCTTCACAAACGCAAATTCGAGCGCTTCTTTCAGCACCATCGCATCTTTGACAGGGAAAATCAAGCCGGTCTTTTGCTGCGAGATAATATCCGAATTGCCGATAATAGCTGAACAGATCACTGGAACTTGCATCGCCCCCGCTTCGAGCAGGACATTTGGAAATCCCTCACGGTGTGAAGGGTGAACCAATAGGTCAGCCAAGGCAAGATAATGCGCAACATGGTCAGTCCAGTCAATCTGTACAATTCGAGGATTATCCTGTATCGTTTGTATGGTCTCGGGAGACAATGGATTCAGGTCTTGCTCAAATGCCCCCAAAAGCACCAACTTCGCGCGATTGGCGATCTTAGAATTGAGAAATGCCGAAACCAACTCTTCAATCCCCTTGTCTTTGACCAATCTGCCGACCGAAAGAATGATGAATTCATCTTCACCCGGCAAAATTCTCATTGTCGCGGCGACGAGGTGATTCTCCTTCAGGGCTTCTCTGTTGAATTTCGTTAAATCTATACCGTTGGATGAGCCTTTGCCGATGATCCGAAGTTTGTCTTCGGGGCAAAGTTGGTTTTGAATCACAAACTTTTTCAATCCTGCAGAATTGGGCCAAACCTCGGTTGCATTAGAATACGTCCATTTTTCAGCGGCTTCGAGGAGTCCTTTCTTTTTCCCCTCAGCGGCCATCGCGGGAATTCCCGCCAAGGTATGAATGCGGATTTTCACGCCGGCGAGATTGGCAGCGATCATCCCCAAGAGTCCGGCTTTCGGCGTGTGGGTGTGGACAATGTCAGGTTTCTCGCTTTTGAAAAGCTTGAACAGAAGCCATATACATTTGAGATCAGCGATAGGAGTGATTTTGCGGGTGAACGGAACAATCTCGTGCCGAACTCCTTCACTCTTAATCACCTGATCCACTTCTCGCCCGTCGGCGCTAACCATAATAACTTCCCAGCCCTGCTCCTTCGCGTACTTCATTTGCCCAGCGAGCAACAATTTGAGAGAAATCGGTACGGTGGTGATTCGAATTAACTTGGGCATCAAAAGGGATTATAAAAGCACAAAGGTAAAAGATTAACGCTTTTATGACCTTCTAAATATGGATTTCGATCTCAAAAAAAGTTGTTAGATCATTTCTATCGTTCGGGTTTCCACTTTTACTTTTTGGTCACTGCCTGTTTGACGGGTTTCTCTTGAGTAAGTCGGCCAGCCCCAATAGTGGATTATCGACGAATTTTCAATTACATTCCACAGCTCTCCTACCTGATCCAAGCCCTCTTGAATCTCCTCTTCAGTGGCATGTGGCAACATTCTCCTTAGCACTAGTTTGGTTTGTTCCTTGAGCTGAGTGGGATTTACTTCAACAATTGAATAAATCGAATAATCGTCATCGTCGGGATAAATCTTCATTAGCTCCACTGTGACCAAAGCATCAAGATTATCCCCTCCAACCACACTTGGGAATTCCATATTTGCGTAAATGGGTTCATTCAATCGGTATTCACCGCCATGAAAATTCAAGAACTGATGAACATCCTTTATACTGCTTGTCTCAATTGAATTTTTCGACAAATAAATGCTCATCACGTTTTCCAGAAACTGGTTGACATCGGGGTTATTGCCAAAAAACTCCTTCATGCTTTCCCGCGCCACCATATAATAGTCCCTGATCTCTTCCCAATTTGTTACTTCCTGAAAAGCTCCCAATTCATCTGTGCGAAACTCCACTACAGATCCTCCGGTAAGCTCATTTAGCTTTTCCATGAGCGCTTCCAGCAGGGGATTCTCATCAACCAACTCATAGTCCATATCCCGGTAAGTCCATCGGACGTCATAGGAAGTCTCAGTGGAATCGATCACCAGCATGTCCACGGTGTAGCTCGTCAGAATCCTATCAATCGTGTCCGCCTCCACTACATCGTAATTTTCGAGAACTACGGTATAGGAGTACGTCTCATTCAAATCCCAAAAAGCTATGGTCTTGACAGAGGAATCGTTTTCAAATATCTGACACTGAGCAGGCAAGCTGACACTGAGAAAAGCGGCTATAAAAACCAATAGGTCACTCATAAAACTAATTTTTTCAAAAATAAAAAGCCATCAGAATTCGGCAAGTTTTGAACGGCAAAAAATATCCGAAACGAACTCTAGTCGCTCTCCTCCAAACTAAACACTTCTTCTAATCCTACTCCGAAGACCCTTGCTATCTTCAACGCCAACACTGTTGACGGCACGTATTTTCCAGCTTCTATAGAATTGATCGTCTGCCGGGAAACCTGAACTTTCTCGGCTAAATCCTGCTGGGTCAGATCTTTTTTTGCCCGCTCTACCTTGATCGTATTTTTCATTTAAGTCCGGTCATGAGGATGAAACACATTTCCACTTCTTTCATTGACTTCATTGTGAATAAAATTCAGCTATCCTCCTTGCCTACCATAAATTTTTGATATTGAAATGCCCCGTAGATATACCCATTAAGCAAAAAAAGCACAAGATACGCCGTAAAGATCTCCGTGGTAACCCGATCGTAGATCAAGTAGTTGACCAGCATTAACGCCCCAAGTCCCCAGATCATCCAGAAAAACCCAGTCTGAAAGGCCTGCTGTCTGAAACTTCGGATCATCTCATCCTCTACCTTCTCGCGGGTCAGATTCAAAATCCCAAACCCTATCGCCCAAAATCCATAAAATATTTCTCCAGCAGAATTGGGATCCATTGAAGGACTGGCGAGGGCCAACCCAATAATTAAAATCACCGGTAAGAAGAAAAACACATAAGCCAGCTTCTTCCATCCTGGAGAAAGCAATGGCACATTCAAGATTGAGTTCTTTTTCATAAGTCGTGTTTATTTTCCCAAATGTAAAACAAACTTTACCAATTGTAAAAATATTTTGTCCAATAATTCCAATTCAAAATTTCCATAACGATACAAAATCCCGTAGAGGCACTTTCATTCTCGCATAAAGGCCTTCCTTTTGTTTACATTTAGTCCATCAAACCTGTTAATAATTCGATTCCCCATGATTTCAAACTTGAAAATTGCCATCATCGGCTGTGGCAACCTTGGTTCTTCTATCGCAAACGGATTAGTGATGAGAGCTGATTTTGACCCAAAAAATCTCACCCTTACCAAACGAAACACGTCCAGCCTTAAAGAGTTTGAGGATAAAGGCGTTCAAGTATGCTCCGATAACATAGATGCAGCGAGAAATGCCGACTTGGTTCTTCTAGGCGTGAAACCCTATAATGTCGGCAACATTCTGAGGGAGATCTATCCGGTATTGGATCCGAAGAGGCAGACTATCATTTCTCTGGCGACAGGGGTCACCCTGAAGGAAATGTACGAAGTGCTAGCTCCTACTACTGTTACGTTTCGAGCTATGCCAAACATCGCTGCCGATATCCAGGAATCCGTCACCTGTATCTGCCACGAGCAAGCCGCTCCCGTGCAGGTCGAACAAGTCAAGGAGTTGTTTGATTCGATTGGATTCACCATCTCGATTGATGAAACCCTGATGGAAGCGGCCACTGTCCTTGGAGCCTGCGGTATTGCCTATGTCTTGAGATTCATGCGAGCCATGATTCAGGGAGGAATACAGATCGGTTTCGATTCGGTCACGGCCAGCAAAATCGTAAATCAGACGGTAAAAGGGGCTGCAGAATTGATGATTCAAAAAAACATCCACCCCGAAGCCGCCATCGATAAAGTAACAACTCCAAAAGGCTGTACAATTGTGGGCTTAAATGAAATGGAGCACCAAGGATTTAGCTCCGCGATGGTTCGGGGAGTGATCGCCAGCTACGATAAAATAGCGAAATAGTCAACCTTGAATCCTAAAAAAAACCATCGACAATATCGGTGGTTTTTTTTTTAAAGAATTTTTGAATTGGAATATTCAAATTTCAATTGACCAAATGAGCATTTAACCATTTTATTCGATTTTCAGACTTAAAAAAATCCCTAATTTTATCAGTATATTAATACTACTTCAAAAAAGAATAATTTTAGGTTTGTTTTTCTTTTAAATGTTTTCATTAGATTTGTCTCGGGTGATAAACAACTTTTGCTATTCCTTTTTAAGAGACTCGATTTTTAAAGGAAGGACTGTTTGGTACTTTTTCCTCCTTCCTTTTTGTTCTTCATTTCACTTTCTGCTCACAAAAAAGCCCTCGGTTAGAATGATAACCGAGGGCTTTTTTGCATTGAGTTCTTTTTCTCAGTCGAAGAGCTCAGCGAGTTTATCCTCCAAACTAGGCCCTCTCAGGTCTTTTGCGATGATCTTTCCATCTGGACCAATCATATAAGTAGCCGGTATTGCATCGATTTGATACAGTTCCGCGGCAGCTGAATTGAAATATTTCAAATCAGAAACCTGAGTCCAAGTCAAGCCATCGTCCGCGATCGCTTGCACCCAGTCTTCCTTGGTGCGATCCAGCGACACTCCGAATACCTCAAATCCTTTGTCCTTATATTCATTGTAAAGCCTGACCACATTTGGATTTTCCTGACGACAGGGCTTGCACCAGGCGGCCCAGAAGTCGATCAGTACGTATTTCCCTCTCAGATCTGAAAGTTTAACCATGCTGCCATCCGGGTTGGGAAGCTCGATCTCCGGTGCAGGCTGACCCACAGAGAGTGCCCGCATCTCATCCAATTGCTGCTTAACCTGCAAGATGGCTGTCGTGCCTGGATAGTTTTCATTGAGTTTAGCCACCAACTCATCGATAAACTGAAAGTCCGTCTTCGGATTCAAAAGTCCGATCGCCGACATGGTTGCAAACGAATCACCCATGCTATTGATCATCTCTTTAACACGTTCTGCTTGCTCGGATTCCAATGTCATTGCGTCCGCTTGGATCTTTTTAATCTGCTCTGAGTCGTTTTTGCTCATAGCCTCATAATAGGCTTCGTTGAGGCTATTGACATCCGCCTGGTAGGTCTCCATCAATTTCTCCAGCTTGAGCATTTCCTGGGTATCCGCAGATCCTTCGACTGTCAAGCTTTCCGGACTGGAAAAGTTGTAGTTGATATTGACATCTTCATCCAATAGCGCCAGACGAACCACCTTCTGTCCGTAGATATTCAGCTCGTAAAAGGTCGGGGTGGCAACAGCCAATTCGTAGGAGAATTCCCCGTTTTTGTCTAAGTCCAGCGTGTCCAATACTTTTGGTCTGCTATCGGTGAATTGAGACAATACAACCACACCGTCCGGTGCATTTTCTATTTTACCCGAAACCGTGACTTTGCCTTCGGTGTCCTTCCCGCTTTCCCCACAAGAGAAAAGTGCCATTGAGACAATCATCCAAACTCCTATCATGGTATATTTCATGTGTTTACAATTTCATTTTTTTAACCATCCCCCTTCCCGATACCTACCGGGATTATCGGGGGAACCGCGCAGGACTGACAATCATTCCTTCGCGGTGCTCGATCCCGTCAATTTAATTTCTAAGCAATTCGGCCAAAATTCGTGTAGCAACTTTCGGATCCGCCTTGCCTTTTGATTTTTTCATCACCTCTCCCATAAACATACCCATCAGGCCTTTTTTACCGGATCGGTATTCTTTTACTTTCGCGGCATTTTCTGCCAGCACGCTCTCAACGATCGGCTTCAGAGAATCTTCATCGCTTTCCTGAATCAAATTCAGGCGATGAGCGATCTCGGAGGCACTCTCCCCCGAAGCCTTGAGCATTTCTGGATAAATATTTTGAGATGCAACCGTAAAAGAAACATGTCCGGAATCAACGACCGCAATCAATTCGGCTAATGCGTCTTGCTTGATTGGGAAATCGTTGATGTGGAGGTTTGACTCGTTCAGAAAAGACTTCATCGGCCCCATCATCCAATTGGAAGCGGCCTTGTAATTCTGGGTTTTGGAGCAAAGGACGTCAAACCAAAACGCCACCTCTTTGGATTCGCTCAATAGTGCGGCATCGTAGGTAGGCAATCCATAGACTTCGACGAACTTGCGGTAGAGTTCCCTCGGCAATGCGGGCATAGACGCTTTCACTGATTGTAGCCATTCTTCCGAAATCACCACCGGACTCAGATCCGGCTCAGGGAAATACCGGTAATCGTTCAGATCCTCCTTGGTGCGCATGCTGGCAGTAAGGCCGGTAGTCGCATCAAAAGTCCTGGTCTCCGAGACCACTTCTTCACCCGCTTCCAACAACCCGATGATCCGCTCATGCTCGTGCTCGATGGCGCGGGATACATTTCGAAAGGAGTTCATGTTCTTTACCTCGACTTTTTTGCCGTATTCGACGGCTCCTTTCAGCATCACCGACACGTTGGCATCACAGCGAAGTGATCCTTCCTCCATATTGCCGTCGCAGATATCGAGATACTTGACAAGCTTTTTGATTTCCGCCAGGAAAACATTGGCCTCCTCCGGCGTACGCAAATCCGGCTCAGTCACGATCTCAATCAAAGGAGTCCCTGCCCGATTGTAGTCCACCAAGGTATCCGTCTCACCGGCGAGGTGGATCGACTTGCCAGCGTCCTCTTCCAAATGCACGCGATTGAGCTGGACTTCTTTCACAGACCCGTCTGCCAATTCAATCGGCACCACTCCTCCCACGCAGATCGGTCCCTTGTCTTGTGTGATCTGATAGCCCTTTGGAAGGTCTGGGTAGAAGTAATTCTTTCTGGAAAAAATATTAGTTCGAGTGATTTCAGAATTACAAGCCAAGCCCATACGGATGGCAAACTCGACAGCTTTCTTGTTAACCTTTGGCAAGGTGCCGGGATGCCCCAAAGTAATCACAGAGATCAGTGTATTGGGTGATTGTCCGTATCGATTCGCGTCCGAGGCAAACATCTTACTCTCAGTCAACAACTGCGCGTGAACCTCCAAGCCGATCACCAGCTGATATTTATTTCTGAGCTCTTCGCTTAGCATCTCTTCCTAATTTCAGCAATTATAAAAATTTTTCTTTGGCCTTGGTCACAACCTTGCCGAGTCCTGCAAGATCCTTGCCACCCGCGGTAGCAAAGAAAGGCTGTCCTCCTCCTCCACCCTGGATTTCTTTGGCCAATTCACGTACAATCTGCCCTGCATTAAGTCCTTTGGCCGCTATCAGCGCTTCATCCAGAATTACCGCCACCTGAGGTTTGTCCTCAATCTTGGCAGCCAAGATGACCAAAGCATTGGACACCTCATTCTTCAGTTCGTAGGCCAGCTTCTTCAGCGAATCTGCATTCGGCAACTCAACTTGAGCGATCAGGACTTTCATCTCGTCTTTGTCCACAAACTGCTTCAAAAGTTCCGCTTTAACCCCGGAAGCTTTCTCCAGATGCAGGGCTTCGATTTCTTTCCGCAGGTCATTTCTTTCCTGAATCAGCGCTTCTATAGCTTTTTTTACGTCCTTCGGATTCTTCATGAGATCCTGAATCTCCTTCACCAAAGTCTGCTGCTCACGCAAATATCCCTCCGCAGCTCCGGAAGTGATCGCCTCAATCCGACGAACGCCGGAAGCGATTGAGCCTTCGGAAACTACTTTAAACAAGCCGATTTGACCAGTTGACGGAACGTGCGTCCCTCCGCAAAGTTCGACCGAGAAGTTCTTGTCAAAAGTGATCACACGGACAAAGTCCCCGTACTTTTCACCAAAGAGCGCCGTGGCGCCCATCTTTTTCGCTTCTTCGATCGGCACATTTCGCTGCTCCGAGAGCGGAATATTCTCCCGTACTTTGGCATTGACAATTGCTTCTACCTGGGCGATTTCGTCCTCGGTCATCTTTCCAAAGTGGGAAAAATCAAACCGAAGCAAATGGTCATTGACCAAGGAACCCCGCTGCTGGATGTGATCTCCCAACACGGCCTTCAATGCAGACTGAAGCAAGTGCGTGGCGGTATGATTATTCATCGACAACTGTCTCCGCTCACGATCTACCTCTGACGAGAACATTGCCTCCGGAATAGTTGGCAGCTTCTCCACAAAATGAACAATCAGGTCATTTTCCTTCTTGGTATCCAGCACGCGGATTTTCTCAGAATCGGAAACCAACCAACCGGTATCTCCGACCTGTCCGCCACTCTCGGCATAGAACGGTGTCTTGTCCAGCACCAATTGGTAACGGTCGCCCTTCTTGTCGGTGATCGTGCGATACTTAATGATCTGAGATTGAGCCTCGGTATAGTCATAGCCGATAAACTCAACTCCGGTATCTTCATTGACCATCACCCAATCGCCCGTTTCCGATTCGGAGGCCGCTCTGGAGCGGGTCTTTTGTTTTTCCATTTCTGAGGAAAAACCAACCTCATCGATAGAAAAGCCATTTTCTCTGGCAATCAGGGAAGTCAAATCCAACGGAAACCCAAAAGTGTCGTAGAGTTCAAAAGCTGTTTGGCCTGGGATAACCGTATCGCCTTTTGCCTTCAAGTCTGTTTTGATCGACTCGAGCATCTTTAGTCCATTGTCCAAAGTCCTCAGGAAGGAAGCTTCCTCCTCATAGATCACCTTAGCGATAAACTCCTGCTGTTGTCTTACTTCTGGGAAAACCTCCCCAAAATATTCAGAGATCAATGGCGCGAGTTCAAAAAGAAATGGCTGCTGCAACCCAAGGAAAGTATATCCATAGCGAACTGCTCTTCTGAGAATTCGACGAATAACGTAGCCTGCCTTGTTGTTTGATGGAATCTGGCCATCTGCAATCGTGAAGGAAATAGCGCGGATGTGATCCACGATCACGCGGAATGCAATATCCGTCTGCTCGTCCAAACCGTAGGTTTTACCAGATTTGTCGGCAATAGCGTCCAAAAATGGCTTGAACAAATCGGTGTCATAGTTGGAGGACTTGAACTGAACGGCTCTCACAAGACGCTCAAAACCCATCCCGGTATCTACGTGCTTGGCAGGTAGTTCTTTGAGACTTCCATCCGCCAGTCGGTTGAACTGCATGAAGACCAAGTTCCAAATCTCGATGACCTGCGGATGGTCATTGTTAACCAAATCCTGACCGGGAACCAGCTCTCTTTCGGCATCAGATCTCAAGTCAATGTGTACTTCTGAGCAAGGACCACAAGGCCCAGTGTCACCCATTTCCCAAAAGTTATCCTTCTTCGAACCCATGATAATACGCTCGGGCGAGACGATTTTGCTCCAAAGATCGAAAGCCTCTTGATCCATTTCCAGCTTGTCTCCTGCATCTCCCTTAAAAATAGAGGCGTACAATCTGTCTTTTGGAAGTCCATATACTTCTGTCAAAAGTTCCCAAGCCCATTCGATTGCTTCTTTTTTGAAGTAATCTCCAAACGACCAGTTGCCCAGCATCTCAAACATCGTATGGTGGTAGGTGTCCACGCCGACTTCTTCGAGATCGTTGTGCTTCCCGCTCACGCGAAGGCACTTTTGGGAGTTGGCGACGCGAGGGAATTTGGCGATTTCGTTGCCGAGAAATGCGTCTTTGAATTGGTTCATCCCGGCATTGGTAAACATCAGGGTGGGGTCATTTTTGACCACAATCGGGGATGAAGGAACGTACTGATGCTGTTTGGACTGGAAAAACTCTATAAAGGTACTCCGTATTTTCTTTGCTTCCATGGAAGGTCTGAGGTGCAGAAATGAACTATTCGTGTTAATGAGCCTATAAAAAGGCCGGTTTTATCGGGTGACAAAATTAGCAGAATTGACGGGCTTATGCATATCTCAGCCGGGAATTTGAGGAATCGGAGAAATTGGCGGCATCAAGGGATAGCAACGGCAGAAAGACTCCTACTTTCGGCGTTGGGACTAGATCAGACTTGATCTCAATACAGCGCTTTCTCCAGCTGCACCTTTAGATAAGCTTTCATCTCTTCTCCCTCCTCCACTTTGATCTCTCCAGGAAGGCCGAGGATAAACCTTGCCAAACCTGGCAGTTGAGGGATTTCTCCCTGAAAGCAATATTGGTTTCGGTTTTTGATGGACATGAAAGGAAGCGCATTGGGATGCTCTTCCAGCATCAGCTGATAGGCGCGTTTACTGAGTTTGAGCTTTACATTGAATTTATTTTTCCCGGTAAATCCAAAAATCGCCTGTCCGGGAAGCTCGTGTTTCGTTTCGTGTTTCCACCCTTCTGATGCAATGATGACTTCCGCAATTCGCTCTATCTTGAATACCTTCATGCTTAGACTTTCCAGTTCGAAGGCATGAATATTTTCATAGTCGCGGGAAAAACCAACGGGTTCGACAAGTCTGTCGGAGACCGTCTCACTACTGAGCGAATAGTAATCCTTCAGCCAGATCTGCTTCTTCGCCGAGATCCCCTGCCCGATCTGACCGACCAGCTTGCCGAGATTGGCTTTGAAGAGTTGCTCGGTCCCCTGCTTTACCTCGGATCTCAATTGCAGTTTTTGCAAAAGAGAATCGCGTAGAAGGTTAGCTTTGCCCTGACTCTCGATCAAGGATTTCAGCCAGATATTTTCTTCCTGCGAAAAAGTGCTATAGTTCAGCGGCGTATCCTGACCGGGAGGCTGCTTGATTTTGTATTTGCTAAACTCCTTGACAACCTCAAAACCCAGGGCTTCCAGCAGTTTGAAATAACGATAGATTGTTCGCTCGTCCGTCTCCAGGAGTTCGGCGAGTTTATGGACAGGCTTGCCAATATTGACTTGGAGGAGGTTGATCAATTTGAAAACACGAAGGATTTTTTGCTGTTCGATTTGTCCGGACTTGCTCATGAGGCTATGACGATAAGTGTCTAAAAGTAGGGATTCTAACTCAGTGAAAAGGAGATTATGACAGCTATTGTCGGAAAAATGATTGAATTGACCTGAACTAATAAATTCTCCAGCCCCCTTTCCAAGGGAGAATTGAGTCAACTAGAAATCCAGCGTTGATTTTGAGAAAGTCTGAAGCGTTGAACCTCTACCAAACACGAAATTCCTCTATTTTTACCCGATGCCAATTCCGGAAATAATCAACAAGTCTCCAAAGAAAAGTGCCTTTCTCGCTGGAGCGATCTTTCTATTGGGGTATTGGCTTATTGGCTTTGATGGCATTACCTTTTCGGACGACGTCTACTACTTGCTTGCTGGAAGGGATTTTTGGAACGGGACAATGGAGTTTAATTCCTACCACTTCTCTACCCGCTGGGGAGCTTATGTTCCGTCCGGCTTGATGGGAATCCTGTTGGGCTCTGATCCCCATCGGGTTTCTTTTATCTCCCTGTTAGCCTATATCGGTACGTTGGCGATGTTGGTAAAGATCCTACCCAAGCAGTACAGTCCTTGGGTCTTGGTGATCTGGTTTTCGACCCAAGTCTATTTTCTTCACTTTTTGACCAAGGTTTATCCTGATTCCCTGCTGGTTTTCTGGACGGCATTGGTTCCTTTTTCGGCAGTCTTCCGGAAAAAGCACCCTCTATCAGCATCGTTGGGTGTGATCGCAGGACTGTTTTTTGGCTTTCTCACCAAGGAAACCATTGTCTTTCTGGCACCATTTCCGGTTTTGCTTTTTCTCCTCGATTGGAAAAATAAGCAGCTAAATCGAAGGTTTTACTTATCCCTGCTCGGGCTCGGGTTGCTATTTGGCAGCGCCTATATGGCCTATTTCTGGGTCGAATTCGGTCATCCGCTTTATCGCTTCCAATCCATCCAAGAAGGTCATTACATCTCCGAATTCACCTATGCGGACAAAAGCGTCTGGGTGATGGTGAAGCGCCTGTCCTTATTCCCGATTCTTACCTTTGTGGAGCGATCGTATTGGCTTTGGATCGTTTTTGCGATTCCTGCTTTGGTCAGGCTTCGCAAAAACCCCAGGTCTCCCGAAGTCGAATTCGGCCTGGCATTCCTGAGTTTGCTGTGCTGCTTCTGGTTCATGAGTACCAACTTTCAGTTTTACAATCCCCTTTATCTAAATCCCCGTCACCTGATCATCCTCATCCCTGTCCTGGCATTTTTGATCAGTTTGGGTTGGCAGGAATGGCAAAGCAATCCGAGACTCAGATGGTGGCTGATCGTCTTGATTCAATTTGGAGTAGTCATCAGCCTGGTGCAGCTGGATTGGAAGATGGCGGGTTTTCAGACCCTCGTAGGAGGCGTTTTAATCTGGAAAAACCTGCCGATGAATAAATGGATATTGGGGGCGGTATTGCTAGTTCCGGCCTTGGCTTCCATCTACTATCAAGGTCAAGTGAAGGCCTATCCTGAGTTTATCAATTCTTTGAGAAAAGAAGTAAAAAACACAGGTAATCAACCTCCTATACTGACCAACAACTTCGTCCATTTCAGCCGAGAGGTACTGTTTCCAAATGATCCAAAAGCCCAGGAACTCCTGCTTCCTATCGAAAAGCTCGACTCTTTGGCACCGATACTTCCGTTGGAATTCAGAGTGTACCTCTATGACTACTACCGACATGCGTACCCTAAAGAGCAAGAGGATATAGATCGGCTGGAAATTTTTCTTCAAAACCATTGTCGCCTTATCGAAGAAGAGCGGAAAGGGAAAATCTGGAATAGATCGTTCAGGATGAAATGAACTTAAAAGGATGCCTTTTTCAAGCCACTACCAATCATTTCCCAAGAAGAACAGACGATTCACATTGAAGCCCAGTCGAAACTCCTCCCCCGGCACACCATTGGAGCCGGCCAGCAAATACGGTTCATTCAGCGCAGATGAAGTCACAAAGTACATTTGAAACACATGCTGCCCTGCCTTGATATCCCAACCCACTCCAAAGTTGTTTTTGATGTCCGAATTGAGATTGGGAATCCATTGCAGCGTGAGCGAGGAATTCTTCGTGACCTGCCACTTTCCGTTAAGTCCCAGTGCCAGATAGAGGTTTTGGGTACCTTCGATCTGATAGACCGGCAGTGCATTGCTGAAATAGGAGAAAATTGGATTCACTCCCACGCTGATCTTTTCACCAAACTTCTTTGCAAGCATCAGCTGCGCAAAATAAACCAAACGGTCTGAAAACACTGGCTGTTCATCGGCTGGCAGATAAGTGTAATCTCCGGATATCACCCCGATACCTCCGGCAAAACTCAGTGAAAAAGGAACTTGGCCATCCTCGGTCTGCCGCAGCAGATGGTATCTCCCAAAGAGCTGGTAGACCTTATCCTGACTGGTTCGGGTTAGACCCAGAGAGATTCTGTCACTCAGGCCGTATTCAAATCCGATTACGATGTTCGCGCCATTGTCCAGTCCAAAGAGATTTTCAATACCACCATCCAGTGTCCCGAAGGTGTGCATCAAGGCAAAATGTAAGGTTTTTTTTGTCAATGGATGTACCGTAAGCTGGTTGATATGCCGGGGAGCCTGAAAGATCTCGCTCAATTCCGACGGTGTAGAATCCTGTGCGGATATATCCTGGGAAAAAGCACAAAATACTGACAACATCACTGACACCGCCGATACCCCTATCTTAGCCAGGATAGTCATCGGACTATCGTAAGTGTAGTACCCGCTGCAGTCGCCGCGTATTGATCTAAGTGTTGCGTGGCGGGTCCGTTTAGGAGTTTACCCGATGAGTCGAACACAGACCCGTGGCAATTGCAGGTAAATCGGGATCCAGAAAAGGTCCAACTATCAAAACACCCTTCGTGGGTGCAAATAGAAGTCATAGCATTGTAGCTCCCACTTACATTTACGACCAATGTCCTGGCGCTGCTGATCAATAGCCAACCGCCTGATGCGGCAAGTCCGGTTTGAATTGTCAAGTCGATAGTAATTGTATTTCCCGATACGCTGATGCCGGTACCGGGCCCTGGATTCCCCGTATTTCCGCCAGGGGTTTTGGGGGCGGGATCTGCGTCCTCGGTGCTGGAGCAGGAGGTGAAAAACGAAACTCCCAACGTACCGAAAACCAAACCGAATCCTGCTTTCTCCAAAAATTCCCTGCGGGAATTTGAAAGCTCACCTGTTACTATTTGGGTAGAATTTTCCATAGGACATAATTTTCGTTGATGAATACATAAACGAATTATATGTTCCAGTTGGATGTAAAGGCAGTTGAATAGTTTGGCTAAAAATACTTGGGCTTCAAAATTTCACTGACCACAACAGCCTGCTTCAGCGTTTTGGGGTTTTTAAGCAGGTCTGCATAGGGATTTACACGCTTTTTAGACAGCGCATCGTAGTCCATCTTCGGGATAGAAACGGACGGAATGGAATGGATATCTCTATATGCCTGATAGGGATTTTCCTTTCGCGCGGCAAAGGAGTCTTCATAAAACTCCGCCTCTTCGTCATCGGCATCAACCGCGACTGACCGTCTGCTGATCGGCTTGTTGCGAGCAACCGTCGCAGTAGGATTTGACACGGGCTGGAGCGGTCGAGACTGCGGCCGACTTTCTGGAGTTTTTGGATTTTGCGCCTCGCGGATTTCCTTCAACAAATCCTCAAAACTCATCCCTCGTTTTGGTTCCTCTGGTGCGGAATTGTCAGAATCCGGCACTTCAGGACCTTTTTTCTTCCTAGTTGCCTGATAGATGAAGTAGGCAATGACAGCCACGATATAAACAATATTTCCCAAATCCATGGGAGTAAGATAAGGTAAAGTGTCCGGATTTGAAATTTGAGAATTGAGATTTTATTTTCGGCTGATCGATAGTTGACCTTCGGCGTACGAGTCCCTAATTGAAAAACCGATCGGGTAGTCATGTCAACGACAGGAGACGTCTTAATACAGGAGAGATACGACAGACGCAATCCTCCTAAGCTCTTCGCAAGTTTTATCCCGGAGCTCGAAATGACTTGTCAATTCCCCCAATTGCGCTTATTTTGTTCCCTTTAGAAGGAGAAAAAACACGCATGCTGCTCAGTAAACTGGAGATCAAGGGTTTTAAGAGTTTTGGGGATAAGATGGTGATTCATTTTGACAAAGGAATCACAGGGGTGGTGGGCCCAAATGGCTGTGGGAAGTCTAATGTCGTCGATGCGATCCGATGGGTGCTGGGTGAGCAAAAAACCCGTATGCTCCGCTCCGACAAGATGGAAAACGTCATCTTCAACGGAACCAAAAACCGCAAACCGTCCAACCTCGCGGAAGTTTCCCTGACCTTCGAAAACACCAAAAACCTCCTCCCCACCGAATACACCCACGTCACGATCACCCGACGCTACTACCGATCCGGCGAAAGTGAGTACCAGATCAATGGCGTCACCTGCAGGCTGAAAGACATCACCAACCTCTTCATGGACACGGGGATCAACTCCAACTCCTACGCGATCATCGAACTCAAGATGATCGATGAGTTGCTGAATGACAAAAATAACTCCCGTCGTGAGCTTTTCGAAGAGGCCGCCGGTATATCGAAATTCAAAACCCGAAAAAAGGAAACACTTCGCAAGCTTGAAGACACCGATGATGACTTGGCACGGGTGGAGGATCTGCTTTATGAGATCGACAAAAACCTCAGAAGCCTGGAAAAACAGGCCAAACAGACGGCCAAATACTTTGAGATCAAAGCAGACTACCGCAAGGCCAGCATCAATCTGGCCAAGAAGTCCATCGAGAAATACGCCCAAAGTCTGATAGAAGCGAGTGCAAAAATCCAAAGCGAATCGGATAGAAAGCTGCAGATCAGCACGCAGATCACCGATCAGGAAGCCCTACTCAGCCAGCTGAAAGCCGGTTTGATTCAAAAAGAAAAGCTTCTCTCCACCCGCCAAAAGACGCTTAACGAGCACGTGAACAAGATCAGGGCGTTTGAGTCGGAGAAAAAAATCAAAAACGAACGGATGCGCTTCCTCGAGGACAGATCCCAAGCTTTGCGCGAGCAGATCGACACGGATCGCAAGTCCAACGACCGGGCCGGATTCTCCATCCGATCCCTCCAGCAAGAAAAAGAAGCTGCGGAAAAACTCCTCGCCGAAAAGGAATTCATCGTCACCGAACTCCGGGAGCAATTCGATGCGCAGAAGCTGATCAGCTCCGAAAAACAGCAAAGTCAAAAGGAACAAAGTCTCAAGTTTGAAAGCCTCAAAGAACGGGTGTATCAGCTTGGAAAAGAGGTAGAAATCAAGCAAATACAACTCTCGACACTCAAGCAGGAACTTGAGCGAACTTCCTCGGACGACTCTTCACAGGAAGCTAATCTGGTGGAGTTTGAGGACAAGATGGTGGAACTCAAAGCAGAACTCGACGAGGCAACTGCCGCGTTTGCCAAACTCAAAGCCAAGCAGGAAGATCAGGATCAAAAGATAGAGGACACCAATCGCGTGATCGAGATGATCCGCGAGGAACTCACTACTTCGTCCCGTAAGCTGGACGCCAAAACCAACGAATACAACCTGACCAAATCACTGGTCGAGAACCTCGAAGGCTTCCCCGAAGCGATCAAATTCCTTAAAAAAAACAACTCTTGGGGCAAGGACATTCCACTGCTCTCGGACTTGCTCACGACGGACGAGAAGTTTCGTGTAACCATCGAAAACTACCTCGAAGGTTACATGAATTACTATGTCGTGGAGACCGAGACGCAGGCAATTGCAGCGATCCAGCTGCTTAGCGATGCTGCACGTGGCAAGGCAAATTTCTTTGTCTTAGAGCACTTTGAGCGGTTTAAGCCCGGGCAAAGCAAGCTTTTCCCCAACGCCATCGCCGCCACCGAGATCATCGAATTTGATGTCAAATACAGCCGGTTGATCAATTTCATTCTGGACAATGTTTACATCGTGCAGGGAGAATACAGGGATTTTCCCGAGGATCCGGAATGCGTTTTTCTGTCCGAAGCGGGCAAATACACTAAACGCAAATTTTCCCTTTCGGGAGGATCGGTTGGCCTTTTCGAAGGAAAAAGAATCGGCCGAGCCAAGAATCTCGAAAAGCTCGACCGGGAGATCAAAGACCTGAGTAAAAAGGTGAGCAGTACCCGCGCCAACTTGGATCAGAAGCTTTCAGACCTGATCAAACTCAAGGAAGTCAGTCACAAAAAGACTTTGGAAGAAAGTCAAATTCGGATCAATGAACTCAATTCGGGCTATGTGTCTATCCGGACCAAAAAGGAACAACTGGCCGAACTCCTAAACTCCAACGTCCACAAGCGGGAGGACATTCTGGACCGGATTGCTTCTTTGGAAGAAAGTCTGCTGGTCATCCTCCCCCAACTGAAAGAAGAAAAATCGGTGTTTGATGGAATGACCGATGCCTTGACGCTGGTCAACGAAGAAGTCGAAATCGAGAACAAAAAGCTGGCGGAGAAGTCCCAGACCTTCAACCAGGAAAATATCACCTACATCCAGCAGGTCAACCGGGTCAACAGTCTGGAGCAGGAGGTCGAGTTTAAGCAAAATGCCTTCGAAAGCTCCAAGGAACGTATCGAAAAGTCCCAGGCCGAACTCGCCCAGCTCGACGCCGAAGTCAAGTCCCTGCTGGACAACAACGAAGTCAAAGACGATGAACTCATCGAGCTCTATGCCGAGAAGGAAAGTATAGAAAAGGGCGTCACCGAAGCCGAAAAGGACTATTACGGTGCCCGCGGATTCATCGACGAGACTGACACCAAGATCCGTAGCCTGCAGAAGTCCAAGGAAGGTTTTGACCTGCTGCTACAGGAGTTGCAAAACAGCATCAACGAGATCAAGCTCAAGATGAGCGGGATGAAGGAGCGCCTGAGCGTGGAGTTTGAGCTGGATCTGGACGCGCTGATGGAAGAGAACCCCGACCTCGATCCGGAGTTTTTGGACTTTGCAGAGGAGGAGATGCGCGAACTCGTACGCAAGCAAAAAGAGAGGCTGGAGAAGATCGGCCCCATAAATCCCATGGCTATGGAAGCCTATGACGAGATCAAAGTGCGTTATGATTTCATCAGTTCACAAAAAGAAGATCTGATCAAGGCAAAGGAATCCCTGCTCAGTACCATCGCTGAGATCGACCAAGTGGCCAGAGAAACCTTTTTGGAAGCTTTTGGCAAGATCAAGGAAAACTTCATCAACGTATTCCGATCCCTCTTCACTGAGCAGGACGACTGCGACCTAACCCTGGTAGATCCCAGCAATCCGCTGGAATCACCCATCGAGATCATGGCCAAGCCCAAGGGCAAGCGTCCCCTCACCATCAACCAGCTCAGCGGTGGGGAAAAAACCCTGACCGCCACTTCTCTACTCTTCTCTATCTATCTGCTGAAGCCTGCCCCCTTCTGTATCTTCGACGAAGTGGACGCCCCACTCGACGACGCCAACATCGACAAGTTTAACCAGATCATCCAGCGCTTCAGCGGCGAGTCCCAGTTTATCATCGTCACGCACAACAAGCGCACCATGGCCAGCACGGATATTATCTATGGCATCACGATGATTGAGGCGGGGGTTTCGAGAGTCGTGCCGGTGGATTTGAGGGAGTTGGCTTGATCTGGAATTTCGATGTTCAACCTTCGATATTTTATAATGGTCGGATTTCTGGGAATCGATATACAATCCAAATTTTAATTATTGCAAAATCGCCATAATTAAAAGTCAAGCAAGTCTTAACAGCTTTAAAATAAGCGTTAAAGAGTGGGTTGAAAAACATATGTCATAGGCTTAAAATCTTCTGCTGGAGGATATAGCGGTACATATGCACACCTTGATATTGCATTAATCTCTGCCTCCCGCTTAAGCGGGAGGCAATTCAAGGGAAGTCCAATAGACTCAGAATGACTCTCCCCTATCGATTTTCTATTTTGAATAGGAATGTGGCTTTAGCCCATTCCATTTGGATTTTTTAATAGTAGTTAGGCTTTATCCACATTCTTTATGTTGCCAATCAAATCCAGTCCCTGCACAAAAGCCTGAACCAATTAAAACTCAAAGGCAAAATCCGTCCGAAATTCCTATTTTAGATAATCAGCTTAGTTGCTTAACCTAATTTCTAGCGGATGAGCGAAGAACTTCACCTCTCTAGCGATGAGATTGAAAATCGGATTTTTACGATCAGAGGCCACCAAGTCATGATTGACCGGGATTTGGCTGAATTATACAGGGTTGACGGAATAGAAAAAACGATACTCGAATCTGATCAAAAATTCGAAAAGATCTTTAAAGCCCTGGAAAACAAGGATCAAATCCCCTCGCAGGGCGTTTTTTTTTTCGACGGACAGGTCTTTGATGCTTACGAGTTGGTTTCCCGGATCATCCGATCTGCCAAGTCCAGCATTATCCTGATTGACAATTACATCAATGAGTCAACGCTAACTCACATGGCAAAGAAAAAACGAGGGGTAAAAGCAATCCTTCTCACCAAATCAATCACCAAACAACTCGAATTGGATATCCAAAAAGCAAATGAACAATACGGGGATTTTGAAGTGAAACCTTTTGACAAGAGCCATGATCGATTCCTGGTTATTGATGGTCAAGAGATCTATCACTTAGGAGCTTCGCTAAAGGATTTAGGACGTAATGGTTTGCTTTCTCAAAATTGGAGCAAGCATCGGTCGAATCTATTTTGAATTTAATTCCGAAAATCACAAAACCTTGACTTAATATCAGGTTAATCCAGTCGACTGCAAAACAAACACTTAGAAGTCCAATTGCAACGAAACACATTTGATGAACAACCTCTTCCCAGACTATCAAAAAATCTCTCGTTCAAGCTATATTGTGTTGATTGGCTTCTCATCGGAGATAGAGACCGACATATACTCCTTCAAACAGCTTTTCCAGCGCAATTTTGGATACGCAGAAAAAGTAAGGTCAACCCCGCATCTCACCATGCTTCATTTTATCGCCTCCAAAAAATCGATTCCACCAATCATTGAAGTCCTTAAAAATTTCTGCGCGAAAATAAAATCGATTCACCTTCAGTTCACCGCATTCAATTCCTTCGAAAGGAACAAACTCTTGTTTTTGGATCTTGAAAAACAGGAGGATCTCAGCAATATCTCCACCGATTTGCAAAAAGAATTTAAATTGGCTGCTCCGGAAATTTCGATCGAAAGGAAAAAGCTTCGACCCCACGCCACCATCGCTCGATGTCCGAGGATGAAGCTACCGCAATTCAATGACGCAGTTGAATTCTTCAAAGGTATTCCCTATCAAAAATCCACTTATCCAAAATCAATCGCCATTTTTGATCAAAATAAGCGCAAGGAAGAATGGCGATATGATTTCGAAAACGTAGCTTGGCAGTAATTCTAATAATTAATCAGCTGAGAATTTAAGTGCCGGACTGGCTCCTTTTTTCAATTCACCTTCTGAAATCCACACCCTTCTGTATCTTCGACGAAGTGGACGCCCCGCTCGACGACGCCAACATCGACAAGTTTAACCAGATCATCCAGCGCTTCAGCGGCGAGTCCCAGTTTATCCTCGTCACGCACAACAAACGCACTAGGACCAGCACCGACATCATCTATGGCATCACCAAGATCGAAGCGGGGGTGTCAAGGGTGGTTCCGGTGGATTTGAGGGAGTTGGCGTAGAGATTGATTGAGGGTTTGGAATGTGAGATTATACACCCCGAAGGGGTGAAATATTTATAGAAGATTGTACAATTCAACCAGATTCGACCCTTTCGGGGTCGTACATTCCGAACACAATCGATTGTTCTATAAACATGGAATCCCCTCGGGATTCTAAACCACCCACAAAAGGCCACATGTTTACAGAAATCATCTCCATGGTAGAAAACATGACCCCGCAGGGGTCACATATTTATAGAAAATCGTCGAATCCATTCCGCCATTCGACCCCTTCGGGGTCGCACATTCCGAACATTATCCATTGTTCCATAAACGTGGAATCCCCTCGGGATTCTAAACCACCCACAAAGGGTCACATGTTTACAGAAATCATTTCCATGGTAGAAACATGACCCCGCAGGGGTCACATGTTTATAGAACACAATCGAACATAGAGCCATTCGACCCCAATGGGGTCGCACCAATAATGTCTACCCATTTTGCTATAAACATAGAATCCCTTCGGGATTCGCGCCATCAATCTAGACCAACGCCCCAGAATGGGCAAATGTTTATACTTCATATCCAATCGACAGGAACATGGCCTCGAAAAGGCCGAATGTTTATAGAATCCATCGGATTGAAATCAATTCGACCCCAATGGGCCTGTCTGTTTCAGGCAGGGCTGCACATCCCATTCTATGCGGCAAAATACATCGAAGCCCTTCGCGATTCGGTCGGTCAGAGGCTTATAAAAGACCTCGAAGAGGTCACATGTTTATAGCAAACGTTGTATTGAACCCCATTCGACCCCGATGGGGTCGCACATCCTACAAATCCCATGCATCTACAAGCATGAAATCCCTTCGGGATTCGGTCTATTATACCTTGATGTGTGACCCAGAATGATTCATATGTTTATAGAAAACATCCAAACGGTACGGGCACGACCCAGAATGGGTCAAATGCTTATAGCAAATCGTCTGGTCGAATCGAATCCCATTCGACCCCGATGGGGTCGTACATCCCAATCTCAATTCCCCTGCTATAAACATAGAATCCCTTCGGGATTCGCTATTTTGTTTCTGTTTCCGAAACAAACAAAAAACCGAAACTATGCCCGGGACGTTTTCACAAATCTACATCCAACTGGTCTTCGCCGTAAAAGGCCGACAATCCCTCATCCAAACACACTGGGAGGAGGAACTGTACAAATACATCACCGGCATCGTGACCCACAAGGGACAAAAACTACTGTCCATCAACGGAATGCCTGATCATATCCATATCCTGATCGGAATGAAACCCACCTGTTGCCTTTCTGATCTGGTCAGGGAAATCAAAAAATCCAGCAACGCTTGGGTGGAAGAAAAAGGCTTCTGCCCTTCCAAATTCCAATGGCAAGAGGGATATGGCGCATTCTCCTATTCTCACTCTTCCCTCGATCCCGTCATCTCCTACATCCAAAACCAAAAAGATCACCATCGCAAAAAGACCTTCCAAGAGGAATACAAAAGCCTGCTGACGCTCTTCCAGATAGACTACAAAGACGAATACCTCTTCGACTGGATGGACTAAGCCATTCAAGAGCTTTAATCTATTTAACTGATGAGAAAAGATCGGAAGAGGCTTTAGCCATATTCCGAAAGTCTTCTATCTTCGCCGAAACGGAATTGCGTTTCTCGATGGCGATTACTGAACCATCCACGGCGTTACCATAGTCGAAGTTGGGGTGTCAAGGGTGGTTTCAGTGGATCTGAGGGAGTTGGCTTAGGGTACTCTCCGTTAAAATAAACTTGAGCTGAGGAAAAGCTGATTTGATCAAAACTCTTAATCGAACATTTTCATGAAAGAAATATTTGAATCATGGGTCATAGAGTCTAAAAAGACCATCACTAGGCCAGACAAATACAGCTCCACGATTACGACAATATCAAACCATCTTAAAAGGAAAAACCTTATAGAAACCGGTCTCTTCTCAATTGTCCATGCAGAGGAAATAATAAAAATAAAAGAATTATACTTTAGTTTTGACGAATACTATTTTAAAAACAAAAAAGGAAATCACATGTATAGCAGATCACTAGATCTTTATATAGAATTCCTTGATACTTCGGAATTAGTCCAAAACAACACAATTCCACAAACAATACAATCTATTATCAACAATCAAAACTTAACGTCAACGGAAAAAGAAGCAATAATCTTAAGCCGAAGAGGGCAGGGAAAATACAGGGATTCACTTATAGAACTATGGGGCAAATGTTCGATCTCCGGTTATTCTAATCATCGAATATTAGTCGCTTCCCATATCAAACCTTGGAAAGATTCCAACAACTTCGAAAGAACGGACAAATATAACGGCCTTTTACTCCTGCCTACTTTTGATAAGTTATTCGATTTAGGACTGATCAGTTTTTCTTTAGAGGGAAGAATTAAAATATCCAAACAACTTCAACAACCAAGTATTTTATCCATATCAGTTGACACTAAAATTAACATCAGTAAAGAGCACTTAAAATACCTTGATTTTCACAATAATATGAGATTTAAAAAATAATTTCAAAAGAAATTTACACTGATTCAAAAAGCTCACTTAACCTCTGACGTACATTTTCTAAGTGAATTCGCTCTTGCTCTAAGCGAAAATTGTTTTGTAAGAGAAAATAATAAACGGCATGTTCTTCATCGGATAGATAAGATGGCACTTTCGCAATCACTGGAGTGCCCGACACAATAAATTCGTGGTACTTCTCGACTATTTCCATATCCATCAAAAATGACTTGGTGTGCGAAAAATAAGATCTCAATTGGGAAAGCATTTGAAATCCTTGAAGATCTAAATCACTCCAATAGTAAATTTCTTTATCACGAAGCCATTCAACTGTCTTAAATGACTCAATGGCAAACCCTTGACCCCATATAGCTATTGAATCTGAGACTTTAGGATAAGTCAAAAAGTTCATTTTATTTTCAATTATAAAAACTCTTTTGCAACCTATCGGATTTGCGGCAAATTGTTTGATCGGCACGGAAATGTCATCGTACCACGACACATTCCAAAAAATTGAGTCCAAAATTCTAAATCTAACTAATGGCTGATCATATTTGAGACCAAATCTCTTTTCGAAAGTGTTCTCGGGATCGACTCGAATTTCCGGAACCAATTCATCCAATAAGGCCCTCAAACACCCCTTATTCTCTTCGATAAACTTAGTATGAATTGAGATAGGTAGTTCTCTTAAATAAAATTTGTCAGGAACATAGCTTTTCTCGAACCATAGGCAAACTTTTATTAGGTCTGGCCAGATATTATCATTTGATATTATCACTCTAGTGTTATCTACCATCCATTGCGTAAGTTGTGGAAACACAGCAACGACCTTGTCAAAGTTTTCTTCTAACAATTGAAACTCTTTCTCTTTCCCCAAAAATTTCAAATAATTGGTCAAGTCTTCGAATACAATCGCTCTAGGTATTCCTTGCATACCGTGCCTTCGGGTTTTCACTCGTTCTACAACTACCTTGTAACCAAATCCCTTCCTATCTTTGGACTCACTAAACAGCTCCTCTATTTCCCTATTCATGTTGGCATAGTTGTCCGAAAGCTTTTTGTCGGACGGAACAGTGAAGGGAAAGCAGTCAATCCCTTCAAGTAAAGACCGGAGAATTTCATGGTATTTCCGCTCGGCTTTCTTCCTTATTTCCTCGGGTGTGATCATGACTAAACGGATGGTTGCAAAAACTGCTCTCTATGCTCCTGTAGTTGCTTAATAGGCATATCATACACTACAGAATGCCGGTTTTCTTTTCGTTGCACAAAATGGATCCTGGCGATATAAGGTTCTACAATCGCCACTTCTTCCGCTTTGGCAGGTGACACCACCATCACCTGCAGGTGTAGCTGTTTACATAGTTCCATCAAGAATTGAGCTTTTTCGTCATCCTGTTTGCTAAAAGCCTCGTCAACGCAAATGAAGCGGAAGGAATTAGTATTAAGTCCCTCACTATGGATACCAAACTGATAGGCTATGGCCGAACCCAAAATCGTATAAGTAAGCTGGGCGGCTTCTCCACCCGAAAGTTTGGCCGTTCCCGTGTAACTTCGGAAAATTCGTGACGGATCTTTCTTATAGAGCGCTACTGCTTTGAATTTTAGCCAATTTCTAACATCTAGTACTTCTTTTCTTAGGTTCTCTTCAGTGGTCAGCTTGTCTAGTAGCGACTTGATTTTTCCAAAACTTTCTTCAAGTATTCGATCATCCTGTGTCCTGGCAAACTCTGTCGAATTAGGCTTCCATCCACTGAGTTGCTGCTTGAACTCTTTAACTTTGGGCGAATAGTCTTTTTCTACCTGCAGCTTGATAAAGGCAGGTGGGTTGCTGATGAAATTGATCTTAGCCAACGACTTATTCAGCACCTCGATGTTTTCTTCTATATCCTCTTCCTGTTGCTCAAGCCAACTTTGAAAATCAGACATCTTGGTAATCATCTCTTCGTTTAGGTATTTTTTGAACTGCTCTTTGTATCCTGCCAATTCCTCCTTTTCTATCCTTTCCAACAGAGCAACATATTCCTCAATGAACTCAGCCCGCTCACTCAGCCTGTGGGTATCCGCATTCCAATCACTGAACTGGTCAGCTATTTCCTTGTCCGGGTTTTTGAAATGCCTCATCAGGTTTTCCGAGTCACTTTCCATCCTTCGGATATCATCTCTCAGTTTCTCAATCTGCTGGTTGATGGCCCCAACTACCTTGTTTCTGATCTTCTCTATGGAATCAATATCACGACCCATTTCGGATATGAAGTGTTCTTCAAAATCCCCCAATCTTGCGACCGTGTTCAGGTACGCATAACGCTGGATGGTGTCTTGGGACTCTCTCAATTTTTGATGCTGAAAGCCGATCTGGGTATCCATCTGGGTGATTTCTTTATCCAGCCCCTTCACCAGCTCCTGTTTGCTTTTGATGATCCGTAAGGTTTCTTCCTTCTGTTTTTTGAGCGTATTTATCCTGTTGTTGGTTTTCTCGAGTTCTTCGATCTTTTTGATATTTCCCTGGATTTCGGCAGCCAATGACCACCAGTCAATTTTCTTAAATGCTTTATATGCGATGAAGCTGGTGAGGTTCTCCGAATCCCTGCGCATCCTGGTCTGCTGGGATTTTATGGCCGAGAGCCTGCTTTCCACTGTTTTGATCTGTTCATGGACGCTGGCTACAGCTTCTCTCAGTGCGGCAATTTTCTCTTTGTTATCCCAGCCGAGTACATATTTCTGCCGGTTCTTGATCTCAGGCCGGTCGTCCTTTTCATGCCGTCCTGTATTTTTGATTAGCCCCTCACGGGTGATGGCCTTATCTGAGAGGCGGAATGCGTCAAGATCATCTACACACTGATGGTTAAACTTGAAACTCACCTCATTTTTGATCCATTGGGTGTAGTCTGAGGCTTTGAAATCGAGTTTGTGGATCAGTTCCTTTTCGATCGTTTGCTGAAAGATAGGTGAGGCCACTTCCTTTTTGTTGAACCTGTGGTAGATGATCCTACCCCTTAAATCGTGTGCATTTACATAGCCGTTTACCTGTTGGTAATATTTATCGGGTACGATAAGCCGAAGGGCGAAATTGTGCAGCAGGCGCTCGATGGCTGGTTCCCAATCACGGGCATCATCCCGGACTTTTATCAGCTCACCCACAAATGGGATTTCCCTCTCGGTAGCGCCTACGGCCTCCAGGATTTCGCTCTTGATACGGGTCGGATGACCGGTGATATTATTTTTTTGAGAACGCAAAACACTCAACTCATTCGAGAGATTGTCAAATTTGAGTTTGATATCATCCAGCTCTTTTCGAGTCTGAAACTTCTCCTCTTCTTTTTGATCCAATTGCTCGGCAAGTTTTTTCTTCCTTTCCGATGCTAGCCTTCTTTGATCATTAAATAGTGCCTGTGACTGGGGATTTGGTTGAAGTTCCAGGTTTTCCGCCAACTCACTATAAGCAATTAGCTCCTTTTCCCTCTCCGACTTTTCCTGTTCAAAGCGCTTGTTGTTTCTTTCGAGATCACGGATTTGTCTACCTACTTCATCCGATTCTATTTGTACCTCTAGGTTTATCCTGTCATGGTCAAGCGCTTCTACTTCATTGGTGAGTGTTTCCCGCTTTTCTTCTTTTTCCCTTTTTTGCTCATTCGTGGTGGCAATAAAGCCTTGCACCAAAACTTCTTGCTTGCTGGCAAACCAAAGGGGGGCTATATCTCTGAAGTTTTCTTCCCGACTGAGGTCTGCTTTTAATTTGGAAAGACCAATCGACATCCCCCTAATTGGTTCTAGCAATTCTATTTGTTTATGAGCTTTTTCTATAGCTTGATGCGCATCGTTCAGTGTTTTATAATGGATCTTCACTTTTTGGAATTCCGTCTCCGAATCTAGCTCTTCCAGCATCTGCTGGCGCACAAACTCATCTAGATTACCGAGTACTTTGAGACCAATAGTTTTGTTGAAAAGCGTCTGGGCCTTTTCCGATCTCATTCCAAAGGCTTTCCTCATTCGCTCCCCATATTCCCCCGGGCCATCTGCAAAAAACAATATTTCTCTGCTCCCTTGTTTGGGGTATTTTTGCTTCAGCCTTTTCCTCCACTCGCCGCTGACATCAAAAGGCATAAAATCGTCCTTAATTGATAACTTTTTGTGGGCAATTATAAAGCTTCTTTTGAGTTCCCCTCCTGCATACCAGCGGGATTGGGCTAGGGTAACAAATTGTGACTCGTTTTGGAAAACTGCTATCAGCACGGACTGAGCTTCGGATTTCACTGGCCTTAGTTTCTTAACCTCACGTGTGTTGGTATCCGCATTTTCCGTTTCACCATATTCCCCAAGCCAATAGGTTTCTTCCGTCCGCTCACCTTTTTCGCCTGCTGTCTGGTTATATGCCCTTGCTCTTCTCTCAGGTAGCAGAAGGGTTAAAAGGCCATCAACCAAAGTTGTTTTGCCCGATCCGTTACCTCCTGTAAGCAGAGAGGTCTCACCTCCCGGCTCGATGGAATAAATCACCCGGTCAAAAGTACCCCAATTCCAAACCTCATAAGTGTGCAGTCGGAAGCCAGACTCGCTGGGCTTAGTGCTAAAAAGACTTAAGTTCATCTTCCAGTTGTTGTTTAAATCTCAAAAGCTCTTCTGTTGTGATCCGTGCTTTTAGTATCCGTTTAACTTCGTATCTGGATTCATCTGGAAATACCCCATCCTTATGCACCTGTTTCAAAAAGCCCATCCTTACACAATCTTCCAAATATTAGTTTAGATCTCTGACAAATTTGAGCTCGTTAGTCTTTTCTTTAAAAAACATGTCAATCCTCTCTCTAAATTCTCTGGGGGTAACATAGAGATTAGCAGTTTCTAGATCGCTCGACTCAAACTCAAACAACCACTCCCTTAGCAAAATACAAACCACAGTTAGATCATACGAAAGTGGGCTTCTGCGCACCAAACCTATAGTACTCCCGGAATCGTCCAATTCAATCTGTTTCAAATAGGCATAACCTTCCCGCCTGTCCAAAACCAACTCTATGGCTATTTTTTCAAAGTAATGAGTTAACTCTACAACATATTGCACGATTTCTCCCCAAACATCCTGCTGATCTTCTGAAATTGGCCCCTGCAAGAGTTTCACTGCCGACCTGGCAAAGGGGGCTATCCTTGGGTTTTGATATTCCATCATCTATCTGGTGAAAATAATTTGGGGCAGATCGAGATATTTCCTCTCTGCCTTATTGAATTCAATTTCCTCACGAACATTTTCATTCACAAAAAAACTAGCGTTCGCATTGACAAGTGCAACATATGCCAACAGCTCCGCCAGACCTTTCCTAAGGCCTTTTTCCGTCACCACTTCCTGCAATGAAACCTGACGCTTTGACTCCAGCAAATCGTGAATATTGGCAAGAAGTTGCTGTTTATCTATGAGATCCACTTTGTATATTCTGGAAAGGTCTTCAAGATCTTCCAGTTCCAACCTAGCATGATCTGCACTTGACATAAACGAATTACTTTCCACCTTTTCTCCCAGCTTGCGTTCCAAAGGAAGTTCAATTTCAGCTTTGCCCTCAATATCGAGATAAAATTCTTTGGAAGGAGTTAGATTGACCATCTGGATAGCCAGTTGCTTGATACCAGACATCAGTTCCCTTGCCTTTCTTGATTCCAATTTCTCCTTTGCTACAATTTCCCTACTGAGCTTGTCCGCAAGCACTCCGTTTTTGTCCAACACCTTTCGAGCAGCCAAGTGCAATAGTGTCTTTAGTTTTCGCAATGAACGGGAAGATACTTCAATCTCCCTATCTTCGAGCACATTGTAGACTTCCTTCGTTAATTTTTGAAAGTCGGACTGGCTTACATCATCTAGCATAAATTGCCAAAAAGCATAAAAGCTTTTACCTTGGTCAGTACTCCTTAGCTCATAAAGGGCATCGAATGTCTCTGATAACAGTTTCCCTTTGGAAAGTTCCGCCTGTTGTTGCCGCTCGTAAATTTTCCGGGTTATTTCTTTAAAGTTATCTTCTACCTCTTTAAAGTCTCCGATCATTTCATTAGCAAGACGGTTCACCTCCTCATAGCGGGACTTCACCTGGTAGTCTTCATAAGTGGTTACAAAACCGTCTATTTTTATTCTTCGGATCTCTTCATCTATTGCCTGCTTTCTCCGCTCCAACTCGGCTAATCGCTTTTCTTTATCAGGATTGGCATTTTCTATAATGTCCCTAAGTTTTGAGAAGATGTCCTTGAATTTGGATTCTGTTCCTACAAATTCTCTGTCTCTCAATAATTCAATTACCTGAAATGCCTTTTCTGTATGCTTTGTAAGAAAAACTATAGGTTCTTTCCGAGCGTCATCTACTATATTTCGAAGGTAATTAGCGTCAATCCAGCGATCTAAATAAAGTTTTGCCTTTTCATGATAACCCACCTCATTGCTATCGGTTTTGAGAATTTCTCCCTCTTCATAATACTCAACTTCCTCAAGAAAATCAGCCAGTTTTTGCACCAAATTCTGATATGGAATTGATAAAACACTGTTTGCTTTAAATTCCCTACCTAAAAAAGTGATAGGCAAAGAGAGATTCCTCGCTCTTAATAGCTTTAATGTTACAGAGGAATCTATAAATGATTGGTTCTTAATAATTGAATTTTGAAATCCCAACATTACCTACTCAAACTTAAATTCCTTCCTATTAAACCACATATACCTTATTTCGAAAACCTATGATCCCTATGCCACTCCAAATTATCCTGATTGGGCCAGAGACGCTTTTCATCGGGAAGTAACACTCTCTTACCTTGGAGCTTTTGCAGACTATAACCATGGGAGCTATCCTCCCGGATTTGGTCAGACACCATCACGCGGTAATCCGAATCTATCCCGATCAAGCCACGATCGAAGGCTCGATGCAGATTGGGACAAAGCGCAATGCCATTGCCTACCCGGTCATCTTGATTGTCGGCAAAAGGGCGGATGTGGCAGGCATCGATCAGGCTGTAGCCGTAGGTCGATATGGCCTTCATACCGGAAATGGCACAAGTATACAGATAGATCTTCGGCACCCACTTCTTGAATGTCCCATTCCTCACGTAGACGATCTCCTGCTCAGCCACCTGTAGGCGCTCGACGACGGGAACTTCATTGAGCACATACGCCTCGATACTTCGCAGATAGCGGCTCTCTCCTTTTTTTCGTTGCATGAATGCTTCCTTTGCTCCCGGAAAATAGGTTTCCAAAAGGAATTCCCGGATGATATGGCGATTGCCTAAAATAGCCAATACAGCAAAGAAGTCCTCCGAAAAATGGGCAAACTCCAACACCTCTGACAGCGTGAAAATGTTCTTGATATGCGCTTGGATTGAATACCCGGGCTTTGGCTTTAGAAACCAAAACCTAGTATTGTTTATCCGATCATTTTGTAGATAGTAGAAGGGCTGGGTAAAGTCTTCCTGATGCCCCGTATTGACCAACAGCGACCAATTTTCGTGGAAAGTCCCAACCAAGTCCGAGTTAACAAAGAACCTGTTGTCAGGCATTATTCCCGAATCCATTAGATCGAATAAGGACATCAGCAGAACGGGCTTGTGTGGGGCAACTCCATACTTGGTTCCGGCTCTTCTGAGTCTTGTTAAATCCCTGATGATGGTTTCGAGTTTCATTAACGTCTTTCTGAAGGTTCAAAGTATTAAAACCAAAATGAACACGAAAACAATCGTTAAAATAATTTGCAGAGAGTAGCGATATCTAATCCAAAAGACAAAAACATACTGCTCCCCAGACACTCGCCGTACCTATTCTAGTGTTGAAGACTTTAAAGCCTATTTTTCTCGACAGGCTCTAAACAAAAAAATACTGCCAAGCAAACGCTTAGACAGTATCCCATAGCTATCCCGCGACGGGACATACCGATGCCTATTGGACGGATTTTTATGAAAGACTGGGAATGGAAGTCCCGGAGGGACAGCCTGGCTGCAATCCCAACGGATTGGCGGCAAGTGAGTATTTAATGAAAATCGGAGAACTGGAGGTGGAAACTCCGTAGTTCCTATGTCTCAATTTTGATTGGAACCATTTTCCACGGCGGTCGGCATGCTTCCGTTGACCTGGAACTTCATCCCGTTTTCGTTGCGGATATAAAGGGTGCGCGTAGGGAAGGCGATGGATATACCTCTGTTGCCCAGCTGCTCGTAGATTTGCAGGTTGATCTCCTGCTGCACATCCATGTAGGCGTTGAATTCGGCATTTTCCACAAAATAGACAATCTCAAAGTCCAGACTGGAATCCCCGAAAGCCTTGAAGTGAGCCCGGTCAAAGGTGACGTCTTTTTGGGACGATACGATCTCCCGAAGCAAGGAAGGAATAGCTCTCAGGTCTTCGGGGGAAGTCTCATAGGTGACGCCCACGCCAAAGACGATCCTTCTCCGCTGCATCTTCTTGTAGTTGTGGATGCGTGAGCCGGTCAGGTCACTGTTGGAAAAGACCAACTGCTCACCCGAGAGGGTTGCGATCCGGGTCGTCTTGATGCCGATCTTCTCGACGACGCCGTTTTTGTCCCCGACGACCAAAAAGTCCCCGACCTCAAAGGGCCGGTCAAAGAAGATCACGAAGTAGTTGAACAAATCACCGATGATATTCTGGGCGGCCAAGGCGATGGCTATACCCCCAATCCCCATACCGGCGATGATGGCGGTGACGTCGTAACCGAGGTTGCCAAACATAAAGACCAGTCCCGTGATCCAGATTACGATATTGACGATCAAGATGATTCCGCCCATCTGTTTAACTTTCTCCTCTCCGCCTTCCTGTCGCCGGATGTAGGTACGCAGCAGCATGAGAATCACGCTCGACACCAGCCGGATTGCATAGTAGGTCAGCACGACCACAAAAACCACTTCCAGGATATTGGCAAAGCGTTCCGGCCAGACGAGGGTCTTGAGCGCGGCATACACGATGACATAGTCTACCATGGGCACGAGGTACTTGCTGAGCGTCTCCACCGCAAAGTCATCGTAGGCATTGTCCGTGGACTCCACCCAAGCATGCACACGCTTGAGGATAAACCGCTTGAAGGCCGCTACCAACAGCAGGCCCAGCAAAATAACGCCCAGCACGATAAGGTAGGCCTGGACGCTGTTTCCAAAGTACTCTTGTTCCAATAGTGTTTCCATGTGATAAATAGGTTTGGTAGTAAAATAAAACTCCCCTCGGCGCATGGGCCAAAGCCGGAAAAAAAAGATCGATTTGGGTTTATCTTCGAGGCACTTTCCAGCTATGCCACATTTGGCAGGGGGAAAGTCGCCGATATGCCGAACCTGAGAGCACAGGTTTAACAAGAAAGTGGCACATAGGAATAAAGGGCTTTTTGCCGCTAATTGTTCCTAGATTTCTCAAAAGATTGAATTTTTCACCCTTCGGAGGAATATCCAGGCCCAGTTTCGGCAATTGCCCCAGACAAAAGAGTCTTAGACCCCGGAAAATACCGAAGGAAGGGGACGCTGCAATTTCCAACAAGCCTTATATTCCGCGCTAAAAAAACCTGCCCAGACATGAACCTGAAAAAAACTACCCTTGGCTCCCTGCTGCTTTTTCTCAGCATTTTTTCCCTCCAAGCCCAAAGCACCAAAGCCTGGACGCGCTGGTGGTGGATGGGCTCCGCAGTAACCAAAGACGGCATAAAAGCCCAGTTGACGGCCTTTCAACAGGCAGGGATCGGCGGCGTAGAGATCACGCCCATCTACGGAGTGAAGGGACAAGAGGCCAATTTCCTCCCCTTTCTTTCTCCCCAATACCTGGAAATGCTCGACTACACCACCCATATCGCCGACAGCCTCGGAATGGGTGTGGACATGGTTTTGGGTACGGGCTGGCCCTATGGCGGACCGCAGGTGGAACCCGAGCACGCTGCCACCCGACTGGAGCACAAAGCCTTTGAACTGAAGGCCGGCGCAGCTTTTGACCAAAGTCTAAGCCCCGAAAAACCCGATTCCCAACTCGTTGCCGTGCTGGCCTATGGCGAGGAGGGCTACTACGAGGACTTGACTAGCAAGGTGTCCGGAAATCGCCTCCAATGGACTCCGAAACAAGACGTAAAAGTCTATGCGATATTCGAGGCCCGGACCGGGCAGCAAGTGAAGCGCGCCGCACCGGGCGGAGAGGGCTTTACCTTAGACCACTATTCGAGAGCTGCCTTTGCCGACTATGTGATCCCCTACGACCAAAAGCTCAAAGCGCCGATCCGTGCCATCTTCAACGACAGCTTCGAAGTCTATGGGGCGGACTTTACGCCGGGATTTTTGGAGGCTTTCGCAAAGCTGCGCGGATATGACCTGCGTCCCTATCTCAACCTCTTGATCGAAAAAGTGGACTCCGAAACCGCCAACCGCGTGCGCAGCGACTATCGGGAAACCTTGGGCGAGCTGCTGAAGGTAGAGTTTGACCGGCCCTGGACTGCCTGGGCAAACTCTAAAGGCTATAAGACCAAGCTGCAGGCTCATGGTTCGCCGGGGAATCTCCTCGATCTGTATGCCACAGCCGATATTCCCGAATGCGAGACTTTTGGCTCCATGCCCTTTGACATTCCCGGCCTGAGGCGTGAGGAGGCGGACATTCGTCCCGGCGATGCCGATCCCATGATGCTCAAGTTTTCTTCCTCGGCGGCCCACATGACGGGCAAGCCGCTGGTTTCCTCCGAGACTTTTACTTGGCTTCGGGATCATTTCAAAACCGCGCTCTCCCAGACCAAGCCGGAGTTGGAGGAACTCTTACTCAGCGGCATCAACCATATCTTTCTCCATGGCTCCACCTACACCGATCCCGTAGCGGACTGGCCAGGCTGGAAGTTTTACGCCTCGGTCAACTTCAGCCCCCAGCTGTCGATCTGGCGGGATGCCCCGGCTTTTTTCAACTATGTGGAAAACAGTCAGCGCATCCTGCAAAGTGGCCAGGCAGACAACGAGATCGCCCTCTACTGGCCGGTGTACGACAACTGGGCAAAATACTACGAGGGGAGTACCTTCTTCCAGTTCAAGATCCACTCGCTCAATGAGTGGCTGCTGGAGACGCCCTTTTACCAAACGGGACAAGCTTTGATGAAAGAAGGCTATTCCTTAGACTTCTTCTCTGACGAATTCGTCCAAACTGCCCAGGTCGAAGATGGAAAGATTTACTTCTCCGGAGGGAGCTACCAAGCCATCGTCGTGCCTGCCGTGGATCACATGCCCTTGGAGACGCTGGCGAAGCTTCAGGAGTTGAAAAAATCGGGTGGACGGGTGATCTTTCTCGGAAAGCCCCAATCCGTACCCGGATTGCTGGACTTGGAAGAAAGGATGGCCCAATTGAAAAAGCTCAATGAAGGCTTGGAGGTCTCTGGAGATTTGATGGATGACCTAGCTGCCCAGGGGATCTTGCCGGAAAGCTTGGTGGAAAGTGGGTTGAAATTTATCCGCAGGAAGACCGAGCAAGGACATGCCTATTTCCTGGTCAACCATCTGGCAAAAGACGTGGACGCCTTTGTCCCACTCAATGCCTCGAGCCAGCAATTCAGCCTGTATGATCCGGATACCGAACAGCTGGGCATAGCCGCCGTGAAAAGCGAGGGAGGAAAGCAGTTCGTACGGGTTCAGCTCAAGGCTGGAAAGTCCCTCTTTGTCCTGACGGGAAAAAGTCCTGCAAGCGGGACTTGGACCTATTGGAAAAAATCGGGTTCGCCGCAGTCCATTCCCGGTCCCTACCAACTCAGTTTCCTCGATAGCGGCCCTTCCCTACCCGCTCCCGAAAGCCTGTCGAACTTGCAGTCTTGGACTAGCCTAAACTCCGAGGCCGAAGCTTTCAGCGGCACTGCTGCCTATGAGATCAACTTTGACAAACCTGCAGGAAGATCGGATGCCTGGCTGCTGCAGCTTCCCGATGTGCGGGAAAGTGCCCGGGTATATCTCAACGATAAATACCTCGGCACGCTCTGGGCCAATCCTTTCGAGATCGTCTTGCCTGAGCTCAAAGACCGGGACAATCGTCTTCGCATCGAAGTCACCAACCTCTCCGCCAACCGCATCCGGGCTTTGGAACTCTCGGGAAAGGAATGGAAGATCTTCCATGAGATCAACATGGTCAACAAGGATTACCAGCCCTTTGACGCGAAGGTTTGGGAGCCTATGCCCTCCGGTCTGATCGGGGAAATCCGAATTCAAGGTCTGCTGAAGGACTGACCTGAGCAAGACTACCCTCGGCAAAAAAAGCTCCAGTCACTGCAATCAAGTCTTGGATGCCCCGATCAATTCCCAGACCACCTGCCGGAGCCTGGGCACGACGCATTCTTCAAACCAGGGATTACGCCGCATCCAGAGTCTATTTCGCGGTGAGGGATGTACCAGGGGAAAAAATTGCGGCAGGTAGCTTTCGAAATTCATGACCGTCTCGGTGAGAGTACCTTTTCGCTCCGCTCCCAAATAATAAGCCTGCGCATAGCTCCCGATGAGTAAAGTGAGCTGGAGCCGGGGCAGATGATCCAGCAAAGGCGCATGCCAGGTCGCTGCACATTCCTTTCGCGGCGGCAGATCCCCACCCTTTCCCCTACCCGGATAGCAAAAACCCATGGGTATGATCCCAAATACGCTGGGATCGTAGAAAGTCTCCCGATCGACCTGCAGCCAGCGCCGGAGCTCATCCCCACTGGGATCGTTCCAAGGGATGCCAGTCGCATGCACCTTGGTGCCGGGAGCTTGGCCGACGATGAGGATCTTGCTGTCCGGATGAACCGATAGCACGGGTCTTGGGCCGAGGGGAAGATCCTTTTCGCAGATCCTGCATTGCGCGACCCGCTGTAAGAGTGATTCCAAATTTTCCTCCATCCCTTCAATATCGCCCTTAAACCCCTCTTTTTCCAATATCCACTTGGGAAATGGAATGGTCAAAAACCGATAAACCCGCCAAACCTGTAAATTTAACCTTATGAACAAGCAACCCGAAGTATGGCTGAGAGGAGCGATTTCCGGCATCCCCGCACTTCTGCAGCCAGTAGCCCATGCCATCCGGCAAGCCCAAGATGAGATACATGCCTTGATGGATGATTTCCCAACCGAGCAGCTCTGGCAGAAACCGGCTGGCATGGCCAGTCCGGGATTTCATCTCCAGCATATCGCTGGAGTGCTGGACAGGATGGCGACCTATGCCAAAGGGGATGTGCTGAAGGAATCTCAGTTTGCTTACCTAAAAGCGGAAGGAGTCCCAAACGAAGACCTTAGCACCACCGCCCTACTCGAAAACCTGGATCGTCAGATCGAGCTATTCCTGGAAGTCCTGAGCAGCATCGATCCCGCGACCCTGACGGACTTCCGTGGTGTAGGTCGAGCCCAACTCCCCTCCACGGTGGGAGGTTTGCTGTTTCACGCAGCAGAGCACATGCAGCGGCATCTTGGCCAATTGCTGGTGACGGTGAAAGTCACCTTAGAAACCTAGCGTACTGCCAGAGGCGGAAGCTTTCCAACTCAGAAAAAGCCCCACTAAGCTAATGATGTGTGGGACTGGACTCCTCGGGAGCTGAAACGCTCCTTTCCCGCAGCTTCTCCAAACAATACTCCAAAAGGAGAGGAATTTGGCTGTTCTCCGCCAAAGTCAAGGCGCGTGTAGCGTCCAAGTCGGTGAGTGGCTCAAGCGCATACCAGAGCATGAGCGGCAGGTTGTGGTCTTCTGCATCCTCGGATCGCTGGGACAAGGCCGCGAGCACCTCCCAACGCATCTCCGGATCCAGACGCAGCATGGCGGAAACGAGATAGAGCCTGACCATCGGTGAAGAGTCAACTTTCGCCATTTCAGCGAATTTGGCAAGGGTTTCGGGAGAGACGGATTTGCCTTCCGTCAGGAGTTGAATCGCCCAACTGCGGAGATACTCGTTGGAATTCGTCAGCAAGATTTGCATTTCCTTTTCACCCATCGCTTCCATCCCGTGCAGTGTCCACAGCGCACGCAGCTGATGGGTAACTTCCGGATCCTTGGCAAGGATGGCTTTCAATGCTTTCTGGGATTTGCGATTGCCACCCCGATCCTGTAGGATCATCCTGGATTGACGGGCATACCATTCGTTGGAGTGGGTTTGATAGTTTGCCAGCTCCAGATCGGTGGCTTCGTAAAGATTTTCTTTTACGAAGACATCGCCCTCGTGGCTGATCTTGAAGATCCTTCCCAAAGACTTGTCATGCACATCCGGATTGGGACTATGGCACTGGTTTTTGTCATACCAGTCGATCGCAAAGACCGACCCGCTGGCGTCGTACTTGAAATTGAGCCACTGCGACCAGGAGTCGTTCATCGCCATGAAATCGGGATGGTGCATGCCTACATAGCCTGAACCAGACTTTTTCAATTCATCGATATTGAGTCGTGCACCGTTGATATTGTTCATAAAGATCGCGTCCCGGTACTCTTTCGGCCAATTGTCCCCACCCAGATAGATCATCGCGCCCGCATGGGCGTGGCCACCACCTGCTGCTGCCGAACGGAAGTTTCCCGCATGGGGGCCCCTATCACCCAACCAGTGGACGTGGTCGCCGATGGTCTTGATGTCATCAAAGGTGTAAGGGTTGAAATGCTTGCCAGCCTGCCGCTGATACCTTGCCCCCTGCACCACATAGTAGAGATGCGGAATCACGCAGACGGTGATAAAGGAATGCCCGTAGCTGTTGAAATCAATGCCCCAAGGATTGCTGGACCCCTCGGCGAAAACCTCAAACTCATGCCTCGTCGGATGGTATCTCCACACGCCTGCATTGATCTTGGTTCGCTCGGCCTCTGTGGCTCCGGGCTTGCCAACATTGGAGTGGGTAAATACGCCATGTGTGCCATAAAGCCAACCATCGGGTCCCCAACGGAGATTGTTCAAGACCTCGTGCGTATCCTGTGTACCCCAGCCGTCCAAGAGTTTTTGTGCCGGGCCAGCGGGCTTGTCGGTAGCGTAGTCTATCGGGATAAAAAGCAGGTAAGGCGCCGCTCCCAGCCACACTCCCCCCATGCCGACCTCGATGCCACTGACTAGGTTTAGGCCTTCGGCAAAGACTTTTCTGCTGTCCAGGGTGCCATCACCATCCGTGTCTTCAAAGATCAACACGCGGTCTTTGCCCGCTCCCTCGGGCGCCGGAATAGGATAGGTATGGCCCTCCACCACCCAAAGTCTGTTTCTCGCATCTATCGTGAAGCTGATCGGACGAATGATCTCCGGTTCCTCCGCAGCCAGGGTAATCTTGAATCCCGGCGGCGGAGTCATGGCCGCAGCCGCCTCTTGGCCGGAGAGTCCTGCATTCAAGACCGGATCCAAAGGTGGAAGCACGATGATATCCTCTTTGTCCAGCTCATTGGGAAAATTGGGTCTTGTGGGATAAAAGCGAAAATCATCAAAATTGATGTGGGCCCACTGGTCGTCTTTGATATAAGGAATCTGCGAAACACCGGTTTCATTATCGATCACCCGAATAAAGATTTCCTTACCCAAAAACGGGGTCACATCAGCTACCACAGGTTGTAGCGTAGCTCTTCCCTGTCCTGTGGAGCTGAAGATCACCTCCTCGGTCTCTGCCAAGACCAATTCCACCCGCGTATCCACCAAGGCTCCTCCGGAAACCCGAAAGGCTGCAAAGGGGGCTGTGACCTCGAAACGGTCGGAAGTCATCGTGCCGGTGAGCTGGTAGTTTTTCAACCCTCCGCTGCTCAGGAAATTTTCTCCCTCAAAGAAGATCGGGCCCTCTTCCCCATGTATGGGGGAGGGATCGGAGTGGACAAGGGGTGACTCGAAGGCATCCCCCTCCCCAGTCCAGTTGCTTAGATCGCCGCTTTCAAAGTTAAAATTGAATGGCTTGCCATCCTTCATAGGAAGGACCCCTCCGGGAATCTCCTCAGTCTCCCCTTCCTTGAGCAGTCGAAACTCGCCCACCATCCCGGCCGCTCTATGGCCTGGCACAGTACAGTAATAGGTGTCATCGTCTACCGCGACGAAGGTGATATTCGTGCTCATCCCCTTGTCAAAGATCGTTTCGCTCTTAACCTGGAGTTTTTCCATGGCCACATCGTGCGTCATGGTCTCACCGTTGGTGATCGTGATACGGACGGTTTGACCCTTTTTTGCTTTCAAAATCGGGTTTCTCGTCCCATCCTCCGCAAAGTAGCCCAGCATCGTCGCGGTCAGGCGAAACTCTTTGTCGGGCTCGGATTCCTGGGCTTTGGCGGCAAACATCACAACTAGCAGCGCAATCAGGATAGGCAGGTGCTGGGCTTTCATAGGTGGTGGGTTATTGGGAATTGAGGTAGCGGAGCATTCAAGCTATTGGTTTTGCTTGAGTTCTTTAATAAAAATATCCCTGACGGAGACTTCGGCTTTGCCTCCGCCATGGATTTGGACGCCGATCCGACCAAATTGGGGAATTGCCGGATCGGACTCGATGTAGTCCACGGTTTGATGGCCATTGATAAAGAGTTGGATATGGCCGTTTTCGGCCTGGATTTGATAGTCGTTCCAATCGTCTTTTTTGATCCACTGCAGCACCTGTGCCGAATCCGGAGCGATTAGGGTTTTGTTTCGCCTCGACTCGTCGTAGAGGCTAGCCCAGTAGTTTTCGCCCCAGTCGGCTTGGTAGCCAGTCATCTCATGAGCGGGATCATTCAGACGCTGGGAGTGAAACTGGATGCCGGAATTGATGAAGCCTTCGTCTCCGGTCAGCTTGATTTGCAAACGAAGAATAAAATCCCCGTATTCGCGATCGGTGACCAAGAAGTCATTGTGCGGGACCGTCTCCTCCAGCGATCCGCCCACAAGCATCCCCTCTAAGATCCGCCAGGTCTTAAGGGTATCTCCTTCCCAACCCTGAAAAGTCTTCCCGTCAAACAGCGCTCGTCCTTCAGAAGTATCTTGACTTTGGCAGCCGATGAAAATCAATCCAATGAAAAAAAGTCGGGCAGTTGAGGTTCGCATGTTCTTTTGGGTTTGGACTAAAATACCAAAAAATCAGGCAATTCGAATCTAAGGAAACTGGCCTCTGCTCAAATTGAACCTTTACCCACCCTGTGCTCGTCTTTGAGAGGTACTACAATATGCGTGGGAGGCAATACGCCGCGCTTTGGCACATCAAAACAAATCTTGGCGAAACTTTCGGAAAGAACCACTGTAAAAACGCTCAACCTCAACTAAACCGATATCGGCAACCACAGCATCAAGCTATTGAACCAATGTTACTTGTAAAAGGAATCCCGAAAAATGACCTGCCGAGACCTGGTAAATGGCCAATCCAATATTTTGGAAGCGAAATCGACTGCCAGTTTCTAACCTCCCTATACTAGGACTTGATGCTCCTAGTTAAACTCCAGATTGATACTTCCCCCTGAGCTCTGCATCGTCACAGGAATTCCTCCGCCGTTGATCTTGCCCAGGATTCGGTCTTTCTTGATCTCTCCGTCAAAGTTAGAAAGTGAAGAGTTCACCCGTCCCCCACTGAGATCCAGATTCAACCCAAGTCCCTTTGGAACCACAGCTGTGATACTGCCGCCGCTGGACTTCATGCTCAGAGATTTTTCCAAATGGGAAAGCTGAGCTTTAATTGAGCCTCCGCTGGTATTTGCATTGATACTGCCGCTGATGTCTTCTAGGGTGACACTTCCTCCAGAAGAGCCAACCAGGACGTCGCCGATTAGGTGATTGATCTTAATTGACCCGCCGCTACTCTGCACTTCCACATTTCCCTCGAAGTTTTCTAGCCGGAATGAACCTCCAGAGCTATGGGTGTTGACAGCGCCGTTGCTATTAAGCACCTGAATGCTTCCGCCGCTGGTGGCGATGTCCTGTTTTCCTTTCAATCCTTCAATGGCGATTGATCCGCCGCTCGATTTGATTTTCGAAGACATTTCTTTCGGCACTTTGATCTTAAAAGATAGGTTCATCTTGCTACGAACGCTGTTGTTCTTCCTTTTTACTATAAGCGAAATTGTATTGCCGCTTTGGCTTATGTCGAGATTATAATTATCCAGTTCATCCTCCACCTCTGCATCTTCCGAGTCGATTTCCCGCCCGTTCAGCTTCACATACATCTCTACTACCACCTCATTTCCACTTGCCCCTGTGACAGCAACGGACGAACCGGACGTTTCCACATTGAGATTGCCTGCACCACTAAGCGTAAACTTTTTCATGAGGTAAGGATCTGCGCGAAACTCTGAAGCAATAGCTGTGAGCTGAAGCGAAATCAAAACTAGAAGAGTGATAGCGAAGGGTATTTTCAGGCGTTTCATGGGAATGGGTTTAGTTCGGACAGATTTATTCTGCTCTCCCATTTCTACTATTGTGCCATTAAAAAATAGCGCATTAAACCTTCAAGTGGCCATTTTATAATAATCAGCAAATCAGTACGGACAGTTTTCGTTCGATTTCGGTCGTTTTGGATAAGGTTCAAAGTTCAATCGTGACTGCGGTTTTGATCTCGACGAAATGCATTGAAGCGTAGGCGTTGTTTGTTTTTGATGTCAAATTAGGCAGGGCCTCAACTCTCCTCTCCCGACAATTTTAATTGCCGACATCGCTGTGTTACCTCGTGCCCAAGTCTGCCGGAGGATAGGGAGTCAAAAGGTCTTTTCCCAGTTAACACGATACGAGTACTTGCGTCTTGCTACTTCCTTTTTACTTTTAGACAAAAAACAGAAACCCATCATTTTCCATGTCCTACCTAGATCAAATCACTTCCCCCACCCTATTAATCAGCGAATCCATCACCAGAGCCAATATCAAGCGAATGGCTGACAAGGCTAAGCGGAATGGTAAAAAACTCACCCCGCACTGGAAAACAGCCCAATCTCATGAAATCGGCAACTGGGCGAAAGAATACGGAATACGTGAAGTGACGGCTTCCTCTATCAAGATGGCAGAATACCTCTGCGGACAAGGCTGGGACGCTGTTCACATTGCCTTTCCATTTAACCCTCTGGAAACTCCAGAGCTCAATCAACTTGCTGAGTCGGAAAGCCTTTCTGTCCAGCTGGTCAATCTAGCCACCACCCAAAAACTCGTCGACGGCCTGACCAACAAAGTCGGATTCTTTATCGAAATCGATGCTGGCTACGGCAGAACAGGAGTTCATGTGTCTGATTTTGGCTTGATCGAAGACATCCTCCGAACCGCCGCCAAATCGGAAAAGCTGCAGTTTAGAGGCTTCTACCTCCATCCTGGACACACGTATTATATGCCTGACAAAGCGGAAGTTTACGAGCAAAGCCGACAGGCACTGCACATGCTCAAGATGAAGTATCAAAGCGAATTCCCAAATCTGGTCACCCGTGTGGGAGACACACCGGGCTGCGCCGTGATCGAAGACTTCGGAGATGTGGACGAGCTCGGACCGGGAAACTTTGTCTTTTTTGACTTGATGCAGGCCGAGTTGGGAAGCTGCGCAAAAGAGGATATTTCTGTTTGCTTGGCCGTGCCCGTGGTGGACATCAGCAAGGATCGAAAAGAAATCCTCATCCACGGTGGCGGAGTTCATCTCGCCAAAGATGTCTTGGTTGACACTGATGGCAACAAGAACTTCGGTGAAGTAGTCTTTTTAAGTGAAAATGGCTGGACAATCCCTGCTGACCGCTCTTATCTGAAAAGCATTTCACAGGAACACGGAGTGATCAAAGCTTCCGATTCGCTTTTGGCTTCTGTAAAAGTGGGAGATCTGCTGGGTATCTTACCCATACATTCCTGTATGACTGCGGATTGCATGGGAGCTTATTTGAGTTTGGACGGAAAGTGGATAGATCACTGCGAGGGGTAGTACTTCAGTAATCAGTATCAAGAGTCAGTGACTAGACCTTCGCCGGTATTTCTAACCTTGAAATTTTCGCATTTGGAGGGCTTTGAACCCTATTACCCTTAAGCGTCGTCCAATTCGGAATGCGGGTGCTGAGGGCGATAATAGCGTCAATCTCGACAATCGCAGAAGAGCAACTGCCTTGTCAGTCCTGAAGCAATAGTGAGAGCCAAGTCGAAATCCATCCTCGGAGGTATTAAAAGATTGCAAATCCACATTTCGCCCAATTTTAAATGCAATAGTTAACTAAAAAACCATCAGCTAAAACCCAATCATCCATGCACTCTCCCCTTGAAATCACCCAAATCCTTCCTGCTTCTCCGGCCCTCGTTTTCGAAATGTTTTCCTCCAAAGAGCACTTGGCCAACTGGTGGGGACCCGAAGGCATGGGAATTGAAGTCAAAACATTTGACTTCCAACCCGAAGGGACGTTTCACTATGTCCTGAAAGCTGGAAGTTTCGAGATGTGGGGCAAATTCACCTATCTCGAAATCGACGCGCCAAATCGGATAGCCTTATTAAATGCCTTTTCCAATCCCGAAGGAGAGACAATCAATGCCCCGGCAGTTCCCTTTGGAGCAGACTGGCCTTTGGAGATGTGGACAGAATACCGCTTCATTCCAGAGGGAGATCAATGCCTACTCCGCCTCACCTCCCACCCTCACCAAGCTTCAGACGCCTCTCAAAAATTATTTACCCAAAATCACGGCAACATGAAGCAGGGATTCAAAAGTACTTTTGACAAACTCGAATCCTACCTGAAGGTGCTGCGCAGCGATGAAGTGAGCAAAAAACCTTAACTTAATGTATCTCCAGCTATAGATTTTTGCCAGATGACACATACCTCCACGATCGATCCGGGTACCGCGGCATTCCTAAGTTTTTTGATTCCAGGTTGGGGTCAGATGCGCCGTGGCAGAAAACTCCAAGGATTGATTTGGTTGATAGTCGTGGTTGGCGGATACTTTTTGTTGATTGTCCCTGGAGTGATCCTGCATATCGTTTGTATGGCAGAGGCGTATTGGAGGGAGTGAGGTGTCCTTTGCCGTCAGTTGGTACATGCCACTTTTCAGAGATTATGAAGCGACCTGTTCAAGAAAAATATCCCGTATTCAGAGTTCAGGGACATCTGTGTGCCGTGGCTTTGCGCTTAATGAATCTGAGGAGTACAAATGAACTTTAAAACCAGTAGTGAAAGGCTCAATTTTTTTAATTCGATCGGAGCAATCCTTCACATTCAGTCCGTACAGTTCTTCCGCAAGGGCTTCAATCTACTTTCGGATTTTAAAAATATAAAAGGATGTAGCCGCTCCCAACAGATGCGGAACTCCTCCTACTTTTCAATTCCAAATTCTAAAAGGAAAACGCCAACTGATTATCTCACGTCATTCCGTAGAACACCCTCAAATCATCCGCTTAGATATCGTTGCTCTTGTCCTTCTTCACTTTCTCTTTGATCCGACCGTAGATCGGTAGTTTCAGCCCTACGTAGGCATCAGCAGTACGCGACTTTTTGGAAATGGCATTCGTCAATATTGACCCCGATCCGATAACCACCGGCCCAAACCTCACACCCAATCCCCAAGAAGGGATCGCATCGTACTGTCGGTAACTGATCGGACTATAGATACTCAGCAATTTCATCTCCATTCGGGGTGTTATCGTCGCGGTGTTGATCACTCTACTGACGGGGATGTCTCCGTCTTGGCTTAGCGCGACTCCTGCCTGGGCACTGAGGTAAAACCGATGACTGATGCCATAATCCAGAAAAATCTGCAAAGACGTGGGAAGCCCCAAAGCTCCTTCAAACGGCCGTTCGGTTCCAACATAGTTATCTTCCAACACTTCTTGGAAGTCTTTCTCTTCAAACTCGTCGCCGGAGATAGTGGCGTTCATATCATACTCAATGCGATATCCATCGTGATAGTTGACTTTACCGATATCCAAGACTGAAATTCCCGCCCTAAGTTTGTAATCTTTACCTTCAGTGTGGTTTCCTTTCAACTCATAGATAAAGCCCAAATCTATTGCAAAACCCGGCTGAATTTCCGAGAAATTGATGTCCTGAGAATCGAAACCCACAGAATATCCATAGTCTAAATCGCCTTGAGTGGTCAACATGTCACTCTCCGATCTATATGAGGCGCTTAGCTGAGGAGTATCTCCAAATGCGCCACCTGCTCCAAGGAGTAACTTCAAATTCGCCCCGGCACTGAAACTGTGGTTGGATCTCTCGACCAAAATTCTCGAATAACCGGCTGAAATTTCTCCCCAGAAGTGACCTATCCCCGAGATGTCCTCCATTTCTGCGTTGAAATCCACCTTTCCTGTCTCAGAATCGGTAACAAACTCAAAGAAATCCCCATCAATATTATTCAGGTTGAAAAATCCCCTCGCCCGCGTCGTCAAGGAGATCACACTACGCTCATTGAGCCGCATCAAAACCGAGGGGCCGAGGATATCTATGTTGCCAAAGAAATTATTGTCTGGTTGGGGATTGGTCACTACATCATCTTCCAAGCTAAACCCATTTACGACTGATCCCAAGTCACTCAAATTGATGGACAGGTAATCGCTTCCTGCGAACGCTGAGCCGGAAAGAAGGTTGATGTCCAGCTTAGTGCGGGCAAGAGTTCCCAGCGCAGGATTCAAGGTGAGCGATTGTACACCCATGCGGCTATCGATCTGGGCGCCGACAAAATTTTGGGACATTGCTGGTAGAGAGAATGCGGTCAACGCCAGCAAAACGGATAGCTTTTTCATAAATCAGTGGGGTTGGGGATAGATTTATCGGGGAAATCTGCAGTGTAGTTTTCAGAGATTTTCACTGTTTGGCGAGATCCAAGCTCTAAGAACAAATTAACCAAAAAATTTGCACCGACCTATCACTGATGCCAATACTTAATTATAGGAAATTTCCATAAAAGAGGGATGCTTGATTTTTTACTGGCACGCTTCAACGTGAAAATGAGTGGCCGACTGATCACTTTGTTGGGTTTCATCCTTATTTTAGCGAGCGCTCAAACCGGATCCTAGCCTAACAAATCTATGAACTCCTCCTCCCAACCTCAGCTCACCCGGAACTCCGATAGACATCGAGGATTTGGAACACTCACCGAATGGCATACCAGTCCCTTTGGCTTGGAGGGAAAAAGTGCCGAGTTTTTTTTCCGAATCACCGTCTATCAGGATGGAATCATCCGTGTGCAAGCCAGCCGCTTCGAATCCTTCGAAAGCAATCCCTACTCCGTCGTGGGGACACCTGAACAGGTAGATTTTTCTTTGACAGAAAAAGGAGGACTGGTAACGCTGACCACCCCAAGCATGTCGATAACACTTGATTTGGCCAACTTCAACCTGTCATTTTTTGACCTCGCAGGAAACCTCCTGAATAAGGATGATTCACTCGGCACCGCTTGGATCGGCACCGAAGTGACGACCTACAAGCAGGTTCAACCAGGAGAAAGATTCATTGGCTTGGGAGAGAAAACCGGGCCGCTCAATCGACTGGGTTATGCCTATACCAACTGGAATACGGACTATTTCGCTTACGGCATAGGCGATGACCCCTTGTATATGAGTATCCCTTTCTATATGGGTATTCATGATCGAGGCGCCTATGGGATCTTCTTTGACAACACCCATAAGACTGCCTTTAACTTTGGCGCCTCCACCAATCGTTTTGTCTATTTCAGTGCTGAAGACGGAGATCTGGATTATTATTTCATCCATCAGCCCTCCGTTTCCGAGATCATTAGCTCCTATACTTGGCTGACAGGTCGGATGCAAATGCCTCCCAAGTGGGCATTGGGCTTCCAGCAGTGTCGTTATTCCTACTACCCGGACTCGGAAGTTTACACGGTCGCACAGACCTTTCGGGACAAAAACATGCCTGCCGATGTGATCTATCTGGACATTCACCACATGGAGGGCTACAAGGTTTTTACCTTTGACGGAGAAAAATTCAAAGATCCAAAAGCGATGATCGCGCGGCTAAAAGAGCAGGGCTTCAAAGTCGTCGTCATCATGGATCCGGGCATCAAAACCCAAAAAGGCTACCTGCCATTTGAGGAAGGCCTTGAGAAAGATCTTTTTGTAAAATATCCTGACGGAATAACTTACGAAGCGCAAGTATGGCCAGGATGGTGTGCCTTTCCCGACTTTACCAAAGCAGAAACCCGAGCCTGGTGGGCGGAAAAGATGGCATTCTACACCGAAGCTGGAGTCGACGGTTTTTGGACAGACATGAACGAACCCGCCTCCTGGGGGCAGTTTACCCCCAATCTGATCGAGTTTGACTACGAGGGCGAAAAAGCATCTCACCGCAAAGCCCGAAACAGCTACGGCATGCAGATGGCTCGCAGCGCTCAGGAAGGCTCCACAGTTCAAAACCCAAACAAAAGACCCTTTGTATTGACACGCTCAGGCTTTGCGGGAATTCAGCGCTTCGCTGCGGCCTGGACTGGCGACAACGTCGCCACAGAAGCACATATGTTAGCCGGTATCCGTCTGGTGAACAGCCTGGGTTTGAGTGGAGTTCCGTTCGCAGGATACGACGTCGGTGGCTTTGCAGGTGAGGCGACTAAGTCTCTTTTTGCCAGGTGGATGAGCATTGCTGCATTTGCTCCATTCTACCGCGCGCACTCCATGATCAATAGTAACGATTCGGAGCCTTGGGCGTTCGGAGAGGAAGTCGAGGAAATCAGCCGAAACTATATGAAACTGCGCTACCGACTTTTGCCCACGCTCTACAGCAAGTTTTACTCCAGCAGTCTTTCCGGTCTTCCGCTTGCAGAAAGCCTCGCGGTTCAGTACCCTAACGATCCCAAGATTTTCCTTTCCGCTTTTCAAAACCAATACCTGTTCTGTGACTCCTTTTTGGTCGCGCCGGTCGAAAGTACCACCGCTATCACCAAAGTGTACTTGCCAGCCGGTGAATGGTACTACCTGTATGCCGACAAGATATACGCTGGAGATCAAACCATTTATCAGGATTGTCCCTTGAATTACCTCCCCGTCTATGTCAAAGCCGGACAGGTTTTCGCAATGCAATCCGATGTAGAACACAGCGCAGACGCCCATGACAGAATCCTCCGAATCCATGTCTACAAAGGCAGCACCGGTTCAGAATACTTGCATTACGAAGATGCGGGAGATGGGCTGGAGTATCTTGAGGGAGGATTTATGAAAAGGCTAATTCGATACGATCCGAGGTCTGAGTCTCTGCATTTTTCCGCGTCAAACGGAAACTATCCGAGTGATTTCAGCTCACTCAGGATCTACTTTCATGGATTTGGGCTGAACTCGGTTTTACTGTCGGGAAATGAAATCCGCCTCCAAACTGAGGACTACGGTTTCCTTGGAAAACTGACTGAATTTGACCCGCTACCAGAGCAGGATCACCCCTATTTTGACATCAAAAACCTTTATTATCTTGAAATGGATCACTCCTTGGATGCCTTTGAAATCAAAGGACTGAAGTAAGTCACATTTTTACTCCCAATAGAAATAACCCTCAATGACGGCCAAAAAAAGCAAACTCAGCTTCTGGCAAATCTGGAATATGAGCTTCGGATTTCTTGGAATCCAATTCGGGTTCGCCCTGCAGGGCGGATTTATGTCGCGGATTTTTCAGACACTCGGAGCCGACAAAGACACCATTCCCTTTCTTTGGATTGCAGCGCCGCTGACCGGATTGCTCGTGCAGCCCATTGTCGGGTATCTGAGTGACCGCACTTGGCACCCAAAGTTTGGAAGGCGAAAGCCCTTCTTTTTTGTAGGGGCAGTGCTGAGTACGGTAGCGCTATTTTTTGCACCCTACTCCTCCGCCCTGTGGATGGCTGCAGGTGCGCTGTGGATTCTGGACGCGTCGATCAATATCTCCATGGAGCCCTTCCGGGCCCTGGTGGCGGACAAGCTACCCGACTCCCAGCGTTCCTATGGCTTTGTGGTGCAGACCTTGATTATTGGGATCGGCACCTGGGTGGCCTCCAATCTTCCCTGGATGATGACGCAGATCGGTGTGGCAAACATCGCTCCCGAGGGAGTGGTGCCCGATTCGGTGAAATACGCATTTGCGATTGGTGCGTTGGTTCTTTTCACCTCAATCCTCTACACCATCCTGACGACCACGGAATATCCACCTGAGGATTTGGAAGCTTTTGAAAAAGAAAAACAGGAGAAAAAAGGCCTGTTCAGCGGAATGAGTGAGATCGCAAAGAACATCAAGGAGATGCCGACCGTGATGAAGCAACTAGGCGTAGTTCAGTTCTTCTCTTGGTTTGCTTTTTTCACGATGTGGAGTTTTGCGACGCCGGCGATCACCGAGCATATTTTCGACGCGACCGACACCACCTCCGTTGCCTACAACGACGCGGCAGACAGTGTGGGCAGCTACCTCGGCACCTATGGTCTGGTGTCAATGTTTTATGCGTTGATCCTCGCTTTCGTTGCCTCAAAAGTTAAAATCAATCGAAAAATGCTCCACCTCTGTAGCTTGATCACCGGAGGTTTTGGCTTTATCCTGATCTACTTCATCTCCGAGCCTTGGATGCTGCACCTTTGTTTCGCATTGGTCGGGATCTCTTGGGCAAGCATCCTGTCTATGCCGTATGCGATGCTTTCTGGGTCGGTGGAACCGAAGAAGATGGGCGTTTACATGGGGATTTTCAATATGTTCATCGTCATTCCCCAGATCGTAGCCGCGCTGGGTGGAGTCAATTTCCTCTACAAACTTCTCTTTGGCGAAGCCGTGATCAACACCATGCTTCTGGCTGGCACGTTGCTGATTTTGGCGGGACTGTCGAATCTGCTCATCACTGACCGACACGCCACCCACGACTGATCTCATACTTCCCATCACAAAGACCGGGTTCCCATGAGTTCGGTTTTTTACTTTTACAGAAAAATAGAACCCATGAAAACCTTGCGCATCCTAGGAGTTCCAGAGCATTTCAATTACCCCTTTCGATTGCTGGAGCAAGAGCAGCCCTTTGCTGATCGAGGGGTAAAAATCCAATGGACGGATGAGTCCCGCGGTTCTGGTCAAATGAATCTTGCGCTGCGAAACGACGAGACGGACATCTCCATCCTGTTGACTGAGAGTTTTCTAAAGGACTACGAAGCTGGAAATCCGTCCAAAATGATCGGTTTTCATGTAGCCACTCCCCTGACTTGGGGAATTCATATCGGCTCAAAATCCACTTCAAATTCGCTTTCTGATCTGGGCAAGAAACATTTTTTGGTCAGTCGAATGGGTTCCGGCTCACATTTGATGGCGATGGTCTTGGCGAAAAGAGAAGGTTGGAATCACCGGGACTTGTCTTATGAGATCGTCGGAAACATGGACGGGGCCAAAGCTGCGATGGACGCAGGAAACGAAGGCCTTTTCCTTTGGGAGAAATACACCACTGCTCCTATGGTAAGCAACGGCACGATGATGCGGATCGGAGAAGTACCGAGCCCTTGGCCTTGTTTTGTAATGGTCGCTTCGGACAAAGCTCTGGAAGAGTTTGGAGCGTTGATTTTTGAACTTCGGAACAAAGTGTATGAGATTTCAAAAGCCCTCATGAACAATCCCGATCGTGTAGACACCCTAGCATCTTACTATTCCCTAGACCGAAATGACGTAAAAAAATGGCTAACACAAACTACGTGGAGTACGGAAGCGAAGGTCTCCAAAAGCGAACTGGAACAAGCCATCGAAACCATGAAGGAATTGGGCATAATAAACGAAAAATTAAGCCTTGAAAACTTCCTGACTAGCAATAGCCTGACCATTGGTGTTTGAATCCCGTCTTGGTAGCTGAACGCAAAACTTGGTACCGTGCCCCGGATGACTTTCGATAGAGATGGTGCCTCCACATCTTCTGACAAACTCCTTGGTCAACTGAAGCCCCAAGCCTGAGCCCTTTTCTCTATTGGTTCCGGGACGGGATTTGGTCAATGCGTAAGAATCCGACAGGATCAGAGCAATCTGTTCTTCATCCATTCCCACACCCTGATCCTGCACACACCAATAAATTGTCTCCTTGTCGGAATCCGAATAGATGGTCACCGAATCCTCAAAGTTGGAAAACTTCATCGCGTTGTTGAGAATATTTCTCACTACGACCTCGATCAAATCCTGATCCGCATAGACCTCCACTTTTGACCCCATGTGGTTAAATACCGTCAGCTTTTTCTCATTGAAAGACGGCTGAAGCAGTTGAAGCGAATTTTCGACAACTTTACTGAGGTCAAATACGGAAGGATGGACGTGAAAGCCTTCCATCTGCGACATGGACCACTTCAGCGTATTAATCAGGGTAAAATTGACCGAATCGATGTCTTTATTTAACACTTGGATTAGTTCATCAAACTCCTCACGTTCCAGATATCCTGCCAAAAACATATCGACAACTGACTTGACTTGTGCAATCGGCCCACGCAAGTCATGTCCTAGGATTGAAAAAAGCTTGTTTTTAGTATCATTCATCGCTTTCAACTGCTGCGATTGGTTTTCCAAAGCCAAATTTTGCTCCGCAATTTTTTGTTGTTGTAGGCGTAGGTCCGAGTTGATCAGGCGGACACTCTTGTTGAGAAAATACATTCGAAGAACCAGGACTCCGATCAGCGCTGCCGTGATTGCAAAAAAAATGATATATCGTTTTGAGGTTTCCAATCGATAAGCCTGATTTTCATTTTGAGATTTGAGCAGTTCTAGCTCAGATTCATTCAGGTTACTTTGGAACATATTCTGGAGTAAAGAGAGCCGATCCCGATTGGCTTTATTTTGCAGCTGGTCATTCAGTTCCAGAAATCGAGACTGATATAGGTATGCCTGCTGTATATTCCCTTTTATCTCATACAAAGAGGCTAGATGCCGACAGCTTTTGGAAAGCTCATCCAAAAAACTGTTTTCCTCGCAGAGTCGAACGGAATAAAGCAGCAATTCTTCAGCCTTATCCAGCTGCCCTTCCAATAGGTAAGCGTTTCCCAAACGGTGCAGGACTCCTGCTTCAAAAGATTTCACGCCCTGTCCACGGGCCATTTCCAGAGAGTTTTGATATAAAACCTGGGCCGAATCATAATTTCCTCTCGCCAGAAAAACATCCCCGATCACGCGATGTGCGAAGGAAGTAAGGTAGGGGGAGCCCGCATTTTCATTTAAACTGACAGCGCGTTTCGCATAATTCAGCGCCGAATCGAGTTGATCAGTCTGAATAAAATTTAAGGCTACATTGTTTAAGCTTCTGATACGTGTAGAAAGATCCTGCACTTGCGTCGCCAGCTGATAGCCTCGCTTAAATTGCGTGATGGCCATCTGATAATTCTGCTGCTCGTAGTACAGCGCCCCCAGATTGTTCATCAAGCGCGCAGCTTGCAGCTGATCGTCGTTTAGGATCGCAATTTCATAGGCTGTTTCAGCAAAATCAAAGGATTTCTGCCATTGTCCGCGGCGGTAATAAATCCAACTGATATTCTCGAGCGCTCGACTTTTGGCAAGAGGATCGGCAATATGCTCGGTTAGCGAGTCTACTTCGAGTGAATAGGTCAGGGCCTCGTCTTGGAGGCTTTCCCGCAGTGAGGTCGCCAATTGATTCAACACATCAATACGCTCCTTCCCGGTCTTTCCCGGCAAAATTGCCTTCAGGCTATCCACGTTTGCTTCCTGCGAAAAACCAATCTGGGAGAAAAGGAGAATCAAAAGAAAAATGAGTAGAATCGAGCGACTCACGATAGCTAGGTATAGTTCACTTGCAAAATAACTATAATCAGAAACATATAGCTCAAATCAAGGTTTTTCAACCAAAATTTGCATTCAGCTTACAGTTTCTCCCAATCCCAGTCCTTGTTGATCTGAGTGATCGCATGATGGGCAGTCAGGTCATACTGGCAGGGCACGATCGAGATGTAATTGTTGGCGATCGCCCATTCATCATTGTCCTCGCCTTTGTCAAAATTCACGAAGTTTCCCGCCATCCAAAAATATTTTCTGCCGGTTGGGTCAAAGCGTTCCGAAAATTCCTCCTGCCATTTGGCGTCGGCTTGCCGACAGATTTTTATGCCTTTTATAGACTCGTTTCGCTTGGGGGGAAAGTTTACATTCAATGCCACGCCTTTAGGAATGCCATTTTCCAAAACCTGAATTGCAATCTTTTCTACCCACTCTTCTACGTGGGAAAAATCCGCTTTGGAAGAAAAATCACAGAGGCTAAATCCAATGGACGGCAATCCCTCCAGCGCCCCTTCGATAGCAGCGGACATGGTACCAGAATACAAAACCGATATGGAGGTATTCGAGCCATGGTTGATGCCACTGACGACCAAGTCAGGACTGCGATCCTTCAGTACGTAGTGTTTGGCAAGCTTCACACAATCTGCTGGAGTGCCGCTGGACTTGTAGGCTACCACGTCGTCAAAAATCTCCTCTTCGTAAAGTCTGAGCGTCTCTCCGATCGTAATCGCATGCCCCATGCCTGACTGAGGACTATCCGGGGCCACGACGATCACATCGCCGAGTTTTTTCATCACAGAAACAAGTACACGGATTCCCTTCGAGGTAATTCCATCGTCGTTTGAGACGAGGATAAGTGGCTTAGACATAAAAATTGTTAATTCTGCAGTTCGTTGTAATAGGCGGTAATTCTAAGCAAATCTCCACGCTTGTCATGCTCCAGCCTGTTTTTCTTCATAAAGAGATCTATCTCTTCGTCATAGCCCGGGAGCATGGCAAAGAGATCCTTCCTCTTTTGGCTGTAGAGCTCCAGACGGCCATTTTTGAAAAAGTAGTAATTGAACGCGAGTCTATAACCGGAATAGTTTTGCGGCCCAAAAAAGGGATTCATCCCCATGCCACCCCAGCTGTTGTTCATTCCCCGGGTGTCGGTCGCAATGTACTCTCTGCATAGCAACGCAATATCATTTCCCTGAGTAAGTACCTCGAAGAAAGTCGGTGTCTCATAGCTGCCATTGATCGCATAAGGGAGGCTGTAAAACTTCCTTACGCCCCCAAAAATCTCATCATAGATCTCGAAACTGGCAACATTGGATGCCGTGAATGTGTCGACGTTCTCTGTCTGAAGCTGAACCATGTTATTGTCCAAGTCATACTTGATCGTACCTGATAACGTTGCGCCGTCATTGAGGTAGATGTTTCCTTTGTGCCAAACTTGAGAGGGAAACTGATTGTTTTGAGCTAAGACATAAACCAAGCTCAAGAACAGGAAGCCTAGGGTGAGAATTGTCCTTTTCATGGTGACTGTTGTACTTAGAATAATACGGAGCAAATTCCAGGCGGGTTTTTAAACCCAAATACCTCGCTTTAATTTAGGGTAACAACGTCGTTCTATTTGAGTATGTTGTGCCCCATTTTATCTCTTTTGGTCGCAAGGTATTTTTCATTGTGGGGGTTTGGAGAAATCTCGATTGGCACTTGCTCCACGATCTCCAAGCCATAACCCAACAGACCCACTCGCTTTTGGGGATTGTTGGAGATCAGTCGGATCTTGCTCACACCCAAATCTCGTAAAATCTGAGCTCCCACGCCGTAGTCTCTACCGTCCATTGGTAACCCCAACGCGACATTGGCCTGTACGGTATCCATGCCCTGCTCCTGAAGTTTATAGGCTTTCAGTTTGTTGATCAATCCGATGCCACGTCCTTCTTGATTCATATAGAGGACCACACCTTTGCCTGCCTTCTCGACCATTTCCATCGCAGCGTGGAGCTGAGGGCCACAGTCGCATCTGCAGCTTCCGAATATGTCGCCCGTCACGCAGGAAGAGTGAACCCGTACCAATACTGGCTCATCCGGCTCCCAAGTACCCTTGATCAGCGCCATGTGAATCTCCTGAGTATTTGTCTGTCTGAATGCAATCAAGTCAAAATCCCCCCAAGTTGTAGGGAGATCCACGCCGATCTCCCGCTTGATCAGGGATTCGTTTTTTAATCTGTAAGCAATCAAATCTTTGATCGAAACCAACTTTAAGTTGAAGCGCTCGGCCACTTTCACCAGATCAGGAAGTCGAGCCATAGATCCGTCTTCATTCATGATCTCCACCAATACTCCCGCCGGCGCCATTCCTGCCAATCTCGCAAAATCAATTGCAGCCTCGGTATGACCTGCTCTACGAAGAACTCCGCCACGCTTGGCTTTCAGGGGAAAAATATGTCCCGGCTTTCCCAATTCGGTCGGATGAATAGAATCATCAACCAAGGCTTTGATCGTTGCCGCACGGTCTGAAGCTGAAATGCCTGTGGTACAACCATGTCCAACTAAGTCAACAGATACCGTAAACGGAGTCTCATACACAGCGGTATTGTTTCCCACCATTAGCTCCAATCCCAGCTGTTCGCATCGGTCTTCGATCAGCGGTGCGCAAATCAGACCGCGCCCATGAGTCGCCATGAAATTGATGATCTCAGGCGTGACGGACTCCGCCGCACAGACAAAATCACCTTCATTCTCGCGATCTTCGTCGTCTACTACTATAATGACTTCGCCGTTCTTGATGGCTTCGATGGCGTCTTCTATCGGGTCTAACTGGTAGGTTTCCACTGGGGTAGTTTTAGAATTCATAAATTTGGAGCGCAATTTAGTCGCTTTCCACGTAAAACAGGGAATAGCCAAAGAAAGTTTGGCTTTAGCCGATTACTATTCCGAGTTCTTTACTCAATAAAATCTGCACTTTCTTTACTTCTAAAAATATGTTTTGAAGCACCAGTATTTGCTCAAAGTCTTCGTTTTTTGCGACAGCTGCTTTGATGTTCTGAGTAGCTTCATCCATTAGCTTTTCAAGGTATCTTTTCTTAAAACGAAGCAAGGCTCGATAGCTATTCCCTGACAAATCGTCTTTTTCCGTAGTTATTATTATGCCATGTTTACCGGTCCAGTGCGGAGAAACTTCCCAACGCTGATGAACGATATCAATCACCATGGTTTTGTTTTCACCGGAAAAATTTTCCAACAGATTTCTCAACCCTCCCTCGTTCCCCTTTGAGTTTAGTCCCTTGAAGAGGCCGTATAATTTCTCATAGTTGGCAGTTTGGAATTTTGTTTCCAAAGTCTCTTCCAAAAGGTATTCAATAACAGTTTTTCCTTCATCATCCAGACTTTCTCCTGCATACAGCGCTATCAGTTTCAAAATTTCTCGTTCATGAATCGACAGCTTCCCCAAAAAAGAAAGTTGAGAATCCGTCGGTACCAGTTCTTGAAGAGCCAGCTCGGCTTCCGCCTCGTCTTTTACTTTTTGAAAATGTTCTTTATTACTCTTAATCAGAGACTTATTCAGCTCTGTATGAATAATCTCTTCCTCAATCTGCAGCAGCCCCGAGGCCTCTTTGACATAGACAGAGCGAACGATGGCATCCGGTATTTTCCCGATGCTCTGCACGATCTCGCGGATCACCTCGGCCTTGCGGATCGGATCTTTGGCAAATTCATCCTGGTACAAGCCGATCTTAAATCCGATGAAATCCCGTTGGTTTTCTTTCAGATAATCCTGAAAAGCCTGTGAACCGACCTTCCTTGAATAACTATCGGGATCCTCTCCGTCGGGAAAGACAACTGCTTTGACATTTAACCCACCTTCCAGCAACAAATCTATTCCCCGAATCGAGGCCTTGATCCCCGCCGAATCACCGTCGTAAAGAACCGTGACCTGATTGGTAAATCGCTTGATCAGCTTGATCTGTCCCTCGGTGAGCGAAGTACCGGATGAGGCGACCACATTCTCAATACCTGACAGGTGTAGCGAAACCACGTCGGTATATCCCTCGACCAGGTAGCAGTTGTCTAGATCCCGTATGGCTTTTTTCGCTTGAAATATCCCGTAAAGCACATCACCCTTGTGATAGATCGGGGTCTCCGGCGAGTTGATATACTTCGGTTGGTTTTTGTCTTTGGTGAGTATCCGGGCTCCAAAGCCGATCGGCTTGCCGCTGACGTTGTGAATCGCAAAAGTCACCCGACCGCGAAAACGGTCATAAATGCGGCTCGCATCGCCTTCTCGCTGGAGGATCAGTCCAGCTTTTAGCAGGATATCTTCTTCAAATCCAGCGGCTTTTGCGGCTTTCAAGAAGTGATCCCAGCCATCCAGCGCGTAGCCCAAATCGAACTTTTCGATGATTTGCGGCGTGAAGCCCCGCTCCTTGAAGTAGCTGAGTCCGATCGACCTGCCTTCTTCTGTTTTGAGATTTTTGACAAAAAAGTCCTTGGCAAAATTCAACGCAATGAACAGACTCTCCCGTTCATTTTGCTCTAGGTTTTGCTCAGGAGTACGGGTTTCGTCTTCCTCTACTTCAATCCCATATTTCCCCGCCAAATGTCGTATTGCTTCCTGAAACCCGACCCCCTCGATGTCCATGATAAACTGGATCGGGTCACCCGCCTTGCTGCAACCAAAGCACTTATAGATCTGCTTGGAAGGAGAGACAGAAAAAGAAGGGGATTTTTCTCCGTGAAAAGGACAACAGGCCCACATGTTTTGCCCCTTCTTTTTCAAGGGGACGTAATCACCCACGACCTCCACAATGTCGGCCCGTTCTTTTACTTTGTCTGTGGTTAGCTTGGAAATACTCATCAAATAAGGAAAGTAAGCAAAGGTATGGGCTCGTTTGTTCTGGGGAAATAAAATAAAGGATTATCCGCAATCCTGCCAGAAAGTCCTATTTCTTTGGTCAAGAGGATGAAAAACAGTTGACTGAAGACCGCGGTATCCAAATTCTAGGTTTTCTAGATGTTCAGTGGCTATTGAAGGTTACTGGTAAGAATGCAGATAGGCAAATTAAAATATCCAAAGAACTATTTACCCCCGTTCCAAGTTCACCCTGACGAGCTCGAAATGTGGTTTCATAAAGCGACATTCTTGAAGTACCTTGCCAAAAATTTAGAATTACTGATGCAATTGACCGCAGAATCGATTAAAAAATCACTTTCAAGAGTTCAGGATCCAGACTTAAAAAAAGATCTAGTCACCTTGGGAATGATCCAAGGAATCCATATTGAAGGTAAAAAAGTGAGTTTCAAGGTGGTACTGACGACTCCTGCTTGCCCTTTGAAAGAAGTCATCAAAAACAACTGCCTGGAAGTGCTCAATCAGGATCATGGCAGCGATTGGGAATGGAATATCACCATGACGTCGCAAGTGACTACCGTGCGGGATGCCGGCCCTATCTTGCCTGAGGTGAAGAATATCATTGCAATCGCATCCGGCAAGGGTGGCGTAGGCAAATCCACCACGGCGGTAAATCTCGCTGTGGCCCTGGCTGAACTAGGTGCCAAAGTTGGCCTGATCGACGCAGATATCTCGGGCCCATCGGTACCGACGATGTTCAATGTCGAGGGCGAGCAGCCTTCCGTGAAAAAGGTCGGAGAAAAAAACATCATCATCCCGATCACCCAATATGGCGTTAAGTTAATGTCGATCGGATTTTTAACTCCCACAGACAGTGCTGTAGTCTGGAGAGGCCCGATGGCAAGCTCGGCGCTAAGGCAGTTTATCGCAGATGTGGAATGGGGAGAGCTGGATTACTTGCTGATCGACCTGCCCCCAGGCACCTCTGATATACACCTGACCATGGTGCAGACCGTGCCAGTCACTGGTGCTGTGATCGTCACCACGCCACAAAAGGTCGCCCTGGCTGACGCAAACAAGGGATTATCCATGTTTAGACAGCCTCAAATTAACGTACCTGTCTTAGGTGTTGTTGAAAATATGGCTTACTTTACACCGGCTGAATTGCCTGAGAATAAATACTATATATTCGGCAAAGAGGGCGGGAAAAAACTAGCCGAAAAATACGACGTGCCGTTTCTGGGCGAAATTCCGATCGTTCAGAGCATAAGGGAAAGCGGTGACACAGGCTACCCTGCCGTATTGAAAACCGGACTTACCAAAGATGCGTACATGGAGTTGGCTGAATCGGTCGCCCGGCAGGTAGCCATCCGCAATGCCTCGGTAGAAAAAACATCAGTAGTAGAAGTAAAAGCATAAGGAATAATGGAAGCTGGACTTAGAGAAAAAATTGAATTTGCGCTGGATACGATTAGACCCTATCTGGAAGCAGACGGTGGAAATGTGAGGATAGTAGAATTGACTGAAGACTTGGTGCTAAAAATCGAAATGATGGGCAACTGCGGTTCCTGTCCGATGTCCACCATGACCTTGAAAGCTGGTGTAGAAGAAGCGATCAAGCGAGCCATTCCTGAAATTACCCGGGTGGAAGCGGTCAACCTTACTGTTGCCTAATTTTCCCTATTGAATGAAAAAAGGTTTTCAGAATGTTAGCTTAGCTCTATTTATCACTGGATTATTTTCACTTTCAGCTGGTTCTTTTGGACAAAAAGTCACTCCGCTGAACGCTACGTTGCACGCAGGATCGACCACTGACCACTCACATACCGACAAATGCGCCCACACCCTTATTCAGAAGAAATTCGAAAAGGAGATGGGCTATTTTGGTTCAGAGGGATTTTTTGAAGACTGGATCGACCAAAAAATTGAAAGCCGGAGAGCTTTACCGCAAAGTGCCAGAATCCAGGAAGATGTCAGACTGATCCCAGTCGTAGTGCACGTCATCCACACCGGAACAGCCCAGGGCACCGGAGCAAATATTCCCACTTCGCAGATCCTGGAGCAAATCCGGATTCTCAATGAGGACTTCAGAAGACTGAATGCCGATGCGATTCAGACGCCTGCGGAGTTTCTTCCCGTAGCCGCGGATGCGAACATCGAATTTGTACTGGCGAAGCAAGACCCAGACGGTTTTCCCACCACGGGAATAGTCAGAGTGCAGGGAAGTAAAACTACCTACGACCCAAATGTTGACGCTGAATTGATTGGACAAACAAGCCAATGGAACCCAGACGAATACATGAATATCTGGGTAGTTCCACTCGTTCAGCCCTACATCGGCTATGCATCCTTCCCGATCTCCGATCTTCCTGGTCTGAATTTTTCCCCAACTCCGACGATCATGGATGGAGTGACGATAGACTATCGGTATTTTGGTGCCGGAGGAATCGCCGTGTCCGCATCTTTGGGTAGGACGGCCACCCACGAAGTTGGCCATTTTTTTGGTTTACGACATATTTGGGGAGATGGAGGATGTGGCGTCGATGACTTTGTTACAGACACTCCAACCCAGGATTCCTCCAACGCCGTCTGCAACAGCAACCCCACGAAGACCTCCTGCGGAGTAAGCAATATGATCCAAAATTACATGGATTACACCCCCGATGCCTGTATGAACCTGTTTACAAACGGACAGGTAGAGCGGTTCAATGTGATTTTGGAAAACAGTCCCCGGAGGGTAAGCTTGGTAAACAACCGCGCGACCCAAGATCCTGTGCTGGATAACTTAGACCTTTCCATCGCTCGAATAATCCAGCCTGTAGATGCAGTTTGCGACTTGAATGTGGTTCCTCAGGTCGAAGTTCAAAATGCAGGCACCACCGAAATCACTTCCGCTAGAATTGAATTCAGAAGCAGAGGTGTGGTAATCGAAAGTCGGCGGTTTACGATGAGCCTGGCGACACGGGAGACCACAACTCTGTCTTTCAGTACCTATCAGCTGCAAGCCAGCAACAATCAAGTAGAATTTCGAATAGTCCAGGTCAACGATCAAACGGACAACCAAGCTGCCAATAATTCAAAAACTTCGAACCCTGTATTGCAGGGCGAGATCAGCCTGCCCTATTCCTTCAATACATCCTCTTTTCCCGAACAGTGGGTGGTTACTAATCCGGATCAATCCGACACTTGGGTAAACACCAACCTTACTCTAGACGGAATAACCCAACAGGCAATTTACATTCGCAATTACGAGTATGAAGCTCCCGGTCAATACGACTATTTCATCTCTCCGATCATAGATCTGAGTAAGTACCCAAATGCCCAACTCGTCTTTGAAGTAGCTCATGCTCCCTATGATGAAGCAGGATTCCAAGAAGAACTGCTGATTGCTGTTTCGCAGGATTGCAGTGCCAATTTTGATCTGGTAAATGTCAACTATCAAAAATCCGGAGAACGACTGGAAACCTCTCCCGCTATCCTAGAGGAATTTATTCCGACCACTACCGATCAATTCCGAACCGAGATTTTCAACTTAGCTGATTTTCGGTCTCTAGGCAAAGTACGGCTCGCGATCGTCTCCAAAAACGGCTATGGGAACAATGTCTTTTTAAGAAACATCCGCATCCTGCCAACCGAGGAACTCAAGTATGAGCTGAAAATCGAGGGTATAGTCACTCCCACGCCCATCAGTATGGGAAGTCATACAGAAGAAGAAATTCTGATCACTAACAGTGGAAATCTTGAGGTTTCCAAATTTGTTTTCAACCGAACTTCCAATACCTCCCTTCCAGAATCGTATCTGATTTCCGAAAAAACTTTGGCTCCCCGAGATACCTTGGATCTCTCACTTGCCAAAGCTTCCCAATTGGGAAAAACCCGACTCCGCTACACCATTACTGAGCCTAATTTCGATCAAAACGAAGCTGCTCCACGGGAGTTTAGCCGGTACCACTTGGAGAGCATTGATTCGATCCCATCGCCCTGGAGACAAAATTTTGACAACAGTACAAACCTGGCCCCTTGGCTTGCCATCAACCCCGAGAACGATCTTCCTGCTTGGACTATTGCACCGGTGAATAACGGCGTAGATCCAAACAACGTAGCGAAGCTGGAAGGCGGCACCGCCGGCAACAGCTATTGGCTGGGGACTCCAGTCTTTGATCTTAGTCGATCCAGACAAGCCGCTGTATTCTTTGATCTCGCAGTCGGACAGATCGATCCTGCAACAAGGCTTTCTGCGCTGGCGAGTTCGGACGGAGGACTCAACTATTCAGTGGTCTGGACAGCGTCTGGAGCAGCGCTTTCTACGGTCGCGGTCGGCGGGGCCAATCCAAGTTCTGCGGGAGACTATGTGAGAAAGTTCGTGGACTTGAGCGAATTGACAGGCTCTGAAAGTTCAAACGCAAGACTTGCGTTTGTGCTGGAAGTGGCAGGCAGTAGCAATTCGCCAGTCTATCTGGACAATATCGAACTCTTCCTGAATGCAAATCCGCAGCCTGTAATTCCCACCGAGGGCGCCAGCATTCTTTACCCAAATCCCGCCAGAGAGCAGTTCAGCTTAGCGTTTAACCTGCCGCAAGCAGAGGATGTCGCGATTCAGATTATCTCCGCGACCGGGGCAATCCTACATGAAGTAGTTTATCCGGGCACCTTAAACCAAACCTATACGTTTACGACTGACCTTTTCCGAACTGGCGTTTATTTCATCCGCATTTCAAGCAATTCACTCACTGATATGAAGCGATTAATACTGAATTAGGCAAAAGTACACTGCGAAATAGCTTCGTCAACGCCATAGGCAAAAGCCGAAAACACCTATTGACATTTCAATCAAGCTTTTCCTTACATAAGGGCGTAAAATCAAAAAATCACATTAAATATTCTAAAATAAGCCGAAGCATCTCCCTTCGGCTTGTTTTTTGTCTATTGCTTTGGGTTGTTATCAACAATTTTGTTCTTTAATCGATCAAAAATCCCGCTAACTTAGTCTGACACTATTTTCCGAATGAATTCATTTAGCAACTCGCTCAAAAAAATCCTGATTAACCTGCTGATCATTACCGGTATCGCAATTCTCTTTGGATTTCTTTTTCTCAAAGTTTATCTACCGCTCTATACCAACCACGGCGAGACAGTCTCCGTCCCGGATCTATCTGGCTATGAATTCGATGAAGCGGCTGGTCTCCTCGAAAATACCGGTTTGCAATATGAGATTTCCTTGGATTCGGGTTTCAGCACCGAGCTTCCTGCCCTGGCAATATTAAAACAAATCCCGGCAGCCAACTCGCAGGTCAAAACGGGGCGAAAAGTATATCTGACGCTAAATGCTCGCAATGCACCGCTGCTCAAGATGCCTAACCTAGTCAACATGCTGCTGAAAAATGTCCAAGAAACGCTGGCAAATATGGGACTGGAGCGAGGAGATATTGTCTATGTGCCCGATATCGGTATCAATGTCGTACTGGAGCAACGCTACCGCGGTGTAGCGGTTCGAGAGGGATTTGAGGTCCCAAAAGGAGCTAGAATCGACCTGGTTGTGGGAGATGGCATGGGCAATCAGCTGCTGCTCGTACCGGACCTTTACGGAATGGAAGAAGAAGATGGCGAGTTTCTCATACTTGGTTCCGGACTACGTGTCGGAGACAAAAAATTCACAATCACCGACTCGGTCGCTCCTGGCAAGATCTTTCTACAAGCACCGCCCGCCGGCACAGAGGTCAGAACGGGCGACCTGATCAACATTTGGATCTCCAAAGACTAAAGAATTGAAAACGACGCTTACCCGTTGGATGCTTTTTTCCTGCTTTGCAGTGCTTCTACTGCTGAGCGAAAAGACAGCGGCCCAGTTCGTCGAATTTGCGCCAATTCATCAGGAAAAATTTGCTCAACGACCGTTCAACACGGTTAATTCCAGGACCCAGGCCAATAACGTCTTGCCTTTTTGGGATGATTTCTCCACAGGAATAGATACTCTAAAATGGACAGTAGCCGGTGCTTCGTACACGGAGACCATCGGTCAAAATGCACCCTCTCTGGGCCAAATGCTCTTTAATGGAATTGATCAAAATGGAGCTCCCTACTCGCTGCAGATCCGGGATCAGGGCGAAAGCGACTACTTGACTAGCAAGCCCTTTGATCTGAGCACTTTAAATCCCACTCAACAGGAAAGCTTGTACCTGAGCTTTTATTGGCAGGCAGGAGGAAAAGCTGAGGCACCTGACAGCCGAGACCGCCTCACACTACAGGTTTTGGATGCAGCCGGTACATGGAATACCATTTGGGTTCAGCTGGGAGGAGACGATCTCGACGCAGAGGTGTTCACACAGGAGATTATCAAAATCCGCTCCGAGTGGCAACATGCCGGATTTCAGTTCCGGTTCTTCTCCAATGGACGGCAGGTCGGCCCGTTTGACAGCTGGCTGCTGGACTACGTCTATCTCCACTACAACAGATCTGAAACTGACCTAAACTATCGGGATCGTGCCCTCACCCTGCGCAATCAGCTTACCCTTGGAGAATTCAGCGCCTATCCGCTAGACCTGCTACAGCAAGAGCAAGCCGGACTTTGGACTCAGGTGCAAAATGAGTTTCTCAACCTGGAAAACCGATTTCGGGCTATGGAATATTCGATTCATGCCGACGACAGCTTGGACAACTCGCTATTGGTCATCAATGAAGACACACCCTTTGACCCAGTTCCCAATGCGCTCGAAAGACGGACTTTCCTCAGCAGGGAATTTGATGCAATCCCCACTCCGTCTACGCAAACAGATTTGATCATCACGACTTCACTTACTTCGGGAGACGGATTGTTGTTCCAGATTGAGGGGTCAGATACCACCCGATACGCCGGCGTGGACTTCCGGCTTAACGACACTGTCAAGACAGTCTTCCCTCTCCGTGATTTTTTCGCGTATGACAATGGCTCTGCAGACTATTCCGCCGGAATCAATCAGCGCTCAGGACAGCTGGCAGTGCGATTCAACACACCGGAGTCTGTTTACCTCAAGGGGATTTCGATCAATTTCACCAATGCTTCTCAGGCAAATCAGGCCATCGATCTAGTCGTCTGGGACGAAATTGACAAGAGCCCCGTGCTGGTGAAAGAATCTCTGATTCCCACCAAAGCTCCCGGACAGGATTACGTCTACTATGCACTTGATACCAATCTACGCGTGACAGGGGAGTTTCACATCGGCTTTACTCAATTTTCTAACGATTTCATCCATGTGGGCCTGGACAAAGTGAACGACCATGGAGACAAAATTTATTACAATGTCGGAGCTGGCTGGTTGCAAAATGAGGAGGTAAAAGGGGCGCTCATGATACGACCCCATGTTTCGCTTGCACCGCCATTTGAGGAGAGCGTTTTGCCGGAGGCTGAGTTTAGGATCTATCCAAATCCAGTCGTCAACCAACTTCATATCGAAGGGGAATTTGCGGAAATTGCTGTTTTTGATTCTTTCGGAAGGCAGATTTTGTTGCCCCGAGAGCGAAACGATGAAGGAGAAATCATTAATTTTGAAGGACAGCGGCCGGGCATCTATGTAGTCAACTTAATTTCTGAATCCGGCCCTCAATCGTTTCGAATTTTAGTCAACAGATAATATGGAAGATATCACAGTTTCCGAATTGAAAGACCGTCTCGACAAGGGGCAGAAGTTTCATTTTCTCGACGTCCGAGAAGAATGGGAATTTGAAGAAGACAATCTAGGGGCTGACAACATCCCGCTCGGTGAGCTCCCCCATCGTATCAGTGAGCTGGAGGAGTTCAAAGACGAAGAGATCGTCGTTCACTGCAGATCTGGTGCACGTAGCGGCAATGCCAAGAAGTTTATGGAAAGTAAAGGTTTCAGTAAGGTTCGAAATGTTCCCGGCGGAATCTTAGCCTATAGACAACTCTAAGTGGAATAGTTTATCAGCGTTTCAGTTGTTAGGCGCCCTCAAATCACATTTGTAAAATAGAGCCGAAATTCTCATTTCGGCTCTATTTTTTTAAGTGAATATGAAAGGCTTTGGCGAAAAGCAAAGCGCAAAAATCAGGATCGCCAGCCAGCCGATGTATTTTCTTTTCCAATCCAATTCCCTGGTTCCTGTCACTTCGGGGTGTTTCAAACCCATAAATCTTCCGAGCAAAAATGCAAACAGCAGCCAACCCTGATAACCCTCCCATTCGGGCTTGACAAAAGCAACGAAATACTGCGACGCTGCCAACGAAAGCGCAATGGTCATCTTGGTTTGAATAGTAAAATCAGTCCGAGAATAGCAGAAATACAAAAACCCAACATAGAGCGGAATGCTGATCATAAGCTCCTCTATCGGCGTATCTGGTCGGATCACTCCCAGGCCAGAATAGGCTAGAACAAGCGTAAATATCACTATCGAAATGTGCTTGTGATGCTTTGGGAAAAGTCCGAAAACTACGTGGCCACCGTCGAGTTGTCCTATCGGCAGCAAATTAAACGCGGTAAAGAAGAGCGCCAAATAACCTGCAAAGAGGTAAGGGTAGTGAATTACCTCCGACATCGCTGGCATCCGATCTGGCTCAGCTAAAAGCTCCCCCATTCCCCAAAACAACAGATTTTCCCCCAACTCAAAATCCATCACTTCCTCTCCATAGCCTTGGAAATCCGGGTCAGCATACTCCGGATGGACGGAATAGATATAGTCTGCTGGAGGCAAGGTGGTAAAGCCATATACCAAAACAACCAGAGCAACCAAAAACCCAGCGATCGGTCCCGCAACACCGATATCGAAGAATTTTTTGCGACTGTTGACAAAGCCTTTCATGCGGATGATGGCGCCAAATGTACCGATGGAAGGAGCCCCGATGAATCCCAGCCAGGCTGGAATAAAAAAAGGCAAGCTGCATTTTACCTTGTGGTGAATAGAAGTGAACAAATGACCCAATTCGTGAACCAGCAGAATCCCGATAAACGGGATGGAAAACGCCATGGACTTGAAGAAGTACTCCCAAGTCAGGAAGGAATCGCCATCGGCCATAACGGACTTGCCATAGACCCACTCCCCGCCGGCTAGTGTGGCTGTAATAAGCGTCATAACAAATAGTAACCCGTGGATGAGGTACTCTTTCGGTTTATACATCTCCGAAAAAATCAAAGATCACATTCGGCCCTGTCACCTGGATTGCGTTGATACCGATGGATGCGGCTCCCCTGACATTTGCTTCTAGGTCATCGAAAAAAATTACCCGATCAGCGGTGGTGCCTAGTTCAGCCAACATCTTCTGATATATTTCTGTAGACGGCTTTGCCAGCCCCATCTCGTGGCTGTAAAAAATCCGGTCAAATAACGGCTCAAACCGATCCATATGATGATCACTTTTCAACATCTGATAGACTGCATCGATATGGATCGCATTGGTATTGCTGAGCACAGCCAGTCGATAATTTTCTTTTAGCTTGCTGATCAACTCTATTCTTTTTTGAGGTATTTTTCCCAAGATACTATTCCATAGTTCATCGACTTTTGGATCGTCCCAAGCCTGTTCGAAGTAGCCTCGAACTGCATCTCTAAAGGTAGGAGAATCAATCTCGCCCTTTTCGTAGGCTTTGTGAAAATCAGTCACATAAAAGGAATCGACCTTGGAATGATGTGCGACAGGTACCTGTGACTTGATAAGGTCAAATGCACCAGGATAGTCCAGATCTATTATCACATTGCCCAAATCAAAGATCAAAAAATCAGCATCAGGAGCATTTTTCATTCGCATTCCAGGTTGTGTATTTGAACTCAAATATGTAACATTGCACTCCCAAAACCAAGGTTTACGGCAAATAGAGGCGGTAAAACGGACGTAAAAAGGGCTTATCATCCTCCAAGAGGATCAGCACGATAGGGAATAAATTTGTTCGGGCCTATAGCTCATTCGGTTAGAGCAACTGACTCATAATCAGTAGGTGCTTGGTTCGATTCCAAGTGGGCCCACTATTAAAAGCCAAAATCCAGAAAGATGGATTTTGGCTTTATTTCAGCCCTGAAAATACCATTTAAGGGTCCAAAATCCTCCTGTTCTCTTCGGCCAATTATCATCGTCTTCAAGCTATGATAAAAGCCGAACTTGAAGGCCTTAGTCGTCTCATATTCAGAAGGGAAAGAGCGGCAATAAACTTTCAAAAACATAGTTTTACTCTGTTAACCAACTGGTGATTGGTGAAAGGGCACTTTCAAGTAAGTAATAAAATCAATCATAAGGTTGAGCCCCTAGGAAATGAAGTCTTGAGAATGGCAGGAGTGGCTAGGGCGTATATTTAAGTCTTTCAAAGCGTGTAGTAAACGAAAATAGTATACTAAGACAAGAATATTTGTTCGAAGTCTTGCGAATTAAAAAAAGTTTAAACAACAACTCTATCTGAGATTCCTGATTGCCATAGCTTTTATAGTCAAAATTTCATTTTTTTTTTCGCACTGAGCAAACAAAAGAAAACTGGTTTCAATTGCAACATAAAATTCGATTTAGGGGGAATTGAACAACGACATTGGCAGTACGCTTACCAGTATTCATATTACGAGCGATCTCACCAGCGAACTAGGACACATTTTTTAGAAATTGCGCTCAAAAATATTTATCAATTATGCAGGAAGTAAGCGCGAACTCCGGACGAACAAATTGTATTTATGTTGCTGACCTCGGGAAGTTTTTCCCTTTTCAACCGGAGATCCATAAAAATACTCTGAACACTATCTTTTACGGCATTGGTATCGCGGCAAAGGTGGAATCCGTAGTTGAACAAAGCAGGCATGAATTTTCTATAGATAAAGTTGAAAGCTGATTCTTCCCCACTCTTAAAAGACTTCCATACTTCGGAATCGGACTTGCTGGTATAGACCACCATTACCTGTCCATGGTGGAGCTGCATCAGGGAATTGTCCCTTGGAAATCCTTGGTTATCGTTGATTTTGGGTTTTTTCATATATCACTATCCGAGAATAGTACTCCTTCTTTATATAAGTGCAAAAAGAACCAAAAGGCACCCAGCCATTTCTACTGTTTTTCTAAAAAAGATCAAAAATTTCAACTTATAGAACCCGATCTACAAAAAACAATCTATGGGAAACGGCGCAAACCACAACAATTCCTAGTCGAAAACAACAGTTGAGTTTTAGCTCCCCATCAATTTGAAATGGGCCCACGTAACACATCAAGTTGCACTCCTCCGAGGAGCTTTTTTTGTCACTCTAATGGATGGGAGTCACCGTCAACGCCTGATCTGGTTCTCGGATCGGATGTCCAATGGAAGGCAAAGAAATAATCGTTAGCCCCAAAAAATCACCAAGGCTTTGGAAAGATCACAGCTTGGCGGATTTCACATTAATTTGCACACTTCCTAATCCTTCACTTTCGGCGGAAATACTAATATCCCCTGCTTCTTTTGTAGCCTTCAGAATCAGGATACTCTTTCCATTAAAGGCGCTTCGGGTGTTCCCGACAAAGCTTTCTTCACTCTTGGGATCCCCATTGTCTACTGCCAATATGGTGGCTTCACCAGAGACCTTAAAGTTGATTTTGTTGGAAGCAGTGGGGACAAAATTATTGTCTTGATCCAGAATATTGACTTCGATATGCACCACGTCCTGCCCGTCCGCATTAATCACTTTTCGGTCCGCCAACAGTTCGATCTTTGACGCTGAGCCTGCTGTCTTGATAGTTTTTTCGGTGACTATCATACCCTTGTTTTTTCCCTTTGCGGTCAAAGTACCAGCCTGATAAGGGACATACCATACCAAGTCCATGGAGTTGGCCATGACTTGTTCTCCCAGTGACTTGCCATCAAGGAAAAGCTCGACGCTCTCGCAGTTGGAGTAGGCAACCACAGGGATTTCCACACCTTCTTTTCCTTCCCAGTTCCAGTGGGGAAGGATATGGACCATCGGCTCTTCTGTCCATTGGCTTTGGTAGAAATAATAAGTGTCTTTTGGGAATCCGCACATGTCAATAATGCCAAAATTCCAAAGACGGGCCGGCCAGCCAAACATGGATTCACCCAGATAATCAAAGCCCGTCCATCGGAATTCCCCTGCCATGTACGGAAAGTCGCGTGTACGTCTCCAAGAGTCACGGGCCGATATTCGAACCATGGAATTATCGTAGGAGGAACTATAGTATTTACTGATCTCCCCAAAAACTTCCTCTTCGGCCAAATTTGGCACTTCCATAACACCTCCTAAAGGATTTTTGTCCCTATACCAAGATTGGCTTTGGTAGATTCCGCGAGTTTGAAAGGAATGGAGAACTTCTGTGGCAACTAGTTTTCTGTTTGGATAAGTTTCGTGGTCTTGTTCATACATGAAGGCGGAACCTCCTCCCCCGTTATACCCCGTCACGTCCAGAAGACTGGCATAACCACTTTCATTTGCCAAATGCATATGGGTAATCCCACTGGTGATTGGCCTCGTTGGATCTTCCTCCCTTACGACTTCCATTAGTCTTTTTAACCGCTCAGCTCCTATTTCAAAGCAAGCATCGGGGATTTCATTGCCTACACTCCATAGAATGACGGAAGGGTGATTGCGGTCCCTTGTGATCAACTCTCTCAGGTCGGTTTCCGCCCATTCATCAAAATACAGGTGGTAACCATATTCGACTTTTCCTTCGTTCTTTTTATTTCCAAAAGGCCATGACTCTTTCCATTCATCAAATGCCTCATCCATTACCATAAAGCCCATCTTGTCACAGAGATCCAACAACACCTCGCTGGGAGGATTGTGTGCGGTGCGGATGGCATTGCATCCCATCTCTTTTAAGATCTCCAACCTTCGCTCCAGCACGCGGTCATTCAAAGCGGCCCCCAATGCGCCCAGGTCACTGTGATTGTTAACCCCTTGCAACTTCATATTTACTCCATTGAGACTAAATCCATTCTCTGAGGAGAAGGAAAACTCCCTGATTCCAATGTTGGTGGAAACTTCGTCGACGATTTGGTTGCCGACCTTGATTTTGGTCTTTAATACATAGAGGTAGGGACTGTCAGGCGACCAAAGGTTTGGCTTTGGAAGTTGGACCTCCCGGATGTCTTCCTTTTCATCGGCGATTTCAGTTTTTGGGGAGGCTATTTGCACGACGAGCTTGTTCTCCGCATCAAAAATTTCATGGACCACCGAAAATTCACCCGGTCGCCCCAAGTCATTTTGAATTACTGTCTTAATCTTGAGGGATGCCGCGTCATCTGTTATTTTTTCGGTGGTGGCAAAAACCCCATGGCGAGCGACATGGGTTTTGTTCGTTTTGATCAGGTACACATGTCGGTAGATACCCGAACCGGTGTACCATCTTGCGCTGGGCTCTTTGGAATTATCAACCCGAACCGCCAGCATGTTTTTCTCGCCAAACTTCAGATAAGGTGTGAGGTCATAGCTAAAACTGATATAACCGTAGGGCCGTTTTCCTAGATAATGGCCATTGATCCACACTTCACTATTCATATAAATCCCGCCAAATTCAATGTTTATCATTGACTCTGAATCCGATTGAGGCAAGGTGAATTCTTTTCTGTACCAGCCGATCCCGCCCGGGGCGAAAGCTCCTACATTTCCCACGGGGTTATCTTTTGAGAAAGGCCCTGCAATGCTCCAGTCGTGCGGCACATCAATGTCCTCCCAGCTACTATCATCAAATATTTGCCCAGAAGCGAAAGGGAAATCTCCTTTGGAGAATTTCCAATCAAAATCGAATTTGACCTTTTGTCGCCCAGTATCGTCAAGGGGTTCTGATGCCTCACAATTGAAGATAGATAGCCAGAAAGCCATCATGAGAATGCCGAAAAGAAATGGCTTCGATTTCATCAATGATCAAAGTTTTTGAATAGAATCATGAGTTTAAGCAAAGGAATTTCATCCCCTACTATATAGTGCTAAAGGGAGCGGGAAAACCCCCAAAAAGGCATACTTTTTCTTAATAGGAATGCACAGATGAAGATTTTCATCTTTCCAGTCCAATTTTGCGCGTTTTCAGTCTTGGATACAATGGGTTTTTAGATCCTTCCGAGTTAGGCAAGCAATCCGATTAGGCTTTTTCAGAAAACAGGTGTAGGGAATTTGACTGAACCTTCCCAGCGAATTGGGAAAGCTAATTCTTACAGCATTTGATACATTCCGATAGCAATGAAATTCAGCTTGAAAACTTGCTCGGCTACCTCTGATTTTTGAGTTTTATTGCATTTGGTGATAACATCACGTTCTCCTCTATACCTTTTAGTAGAAAAGGCAACCTCGAACTTTCCCTACTCCTTAGCTCTCCTCTTTTCCATGTAATCATTGAAAAGGTCAAGATATTTTTGATCCATCTCATCAGAATCCCCATAGGTAGCTCTTACTTCATTCAACTTGGCGTGCAATTCTTTTCTTACACCTGCATAGTCAGGGTCGTCATACACATTGTTCATCTCATTCGGATCTTTTTCGAGATCATACATCTCCCATTCGTCGATGTCGTAGTAGAAATGCATCAGTTTATACCGCTCGGTCCTGACACCATAATGTCGCTTGACCATATGGACGGCGGGATATTCATAGTAGGTATAATAGGCTGCATCCCTCCATTGATCCGAACTTCCACCCGCCAGTTTTCTAAAAGAATCTCCCTGCATATCGTCAGGAATTTTGACTCCGGCATAGTCTAACAGGGTTGGGGCAAAGTCGAGATTTTGCACAAGTTTGTCGATGGTCGTTTTGGGTTTGATTTCCTTGGGAAACCTCATTAAAAGTGGGGTTCGAAAAGACTCCTCATACATAAACCGCTTGTCAAACCAGCCATGCTCGCCGAGGTAAAACCCCTGATCTGAGGAATAGATCACGATCGTGTTCTCCGCCAAACCATTTGCCTCCAAATATTCCAGCAATTCTCCTACCCCATCATCGACAGACTTGATGGTCCTCAGATAATCCTTGATATATCGGTTGTATTTCCAGAGTGCCAATTCCTTCCCTTCCAATTTGGCGTCCAGAAACGCCTGATTTTTGGGTTCATAGGCTGCATCCCAATCCTGCAGTTGCTTCTCATTGAAGCGTTTTAAATAATTCAGCATCAAAGTGGGCTTTCCCTCGGGATCCTCCTTCAGTTTAAAGTCAATACCCCAATCTGCATGACCGTCAATCTCCATCTCCTGTTCTCTGGCCGCACGTCCCCGGGTAGCATAATCGTCAAAGAAGTTGCTTGGCGGGGTGAAGGTCTGGTCGTCGTAAAGGGTAAGGTATTTAGGAGCCGGCTGCCAGTTTCGGTGGGGGGCTTTTTGGTTGTATATCAAAAGAAAGGGCTTGTCTTCATCTCTTCCTTCTTCAAGCCACTTTAGCGCATATTCGGTAGTGATCTCGGTGACATATCCTTCAAAACGCTGTCTCTCACCGTTCACCAAAAAATCGGGATTGTAGTAGTCGCCCTGTCCAGGTAATACCATCGAATAGTCAAACCCTTGCGGGAGACCATCCAGGTGGATTTTCCCGATCATGGCCGTAGAGTAACCCGCCTGTTGAAGCAGCTTGGCAAAATTCTCCTGATCCCAGTCAAAAGGCTGGATATTGTCCACTTTACCATTGATGAAGCTATGCTTTCCGGTCAAGATCACTGCCCGGCTGGGGGCGCAAATAGAGTTGGTTACCGAGGCACGGGTGAAAATGGCCCCTTCGTTGGCCAAGCGGTCGATGTTGGGAGTTTCGTTTAATCCAAATCCATAGGCACTAATCGCCTGGTAGGCATGATCATCGCTCAACATGAAGATGATATTTGGCTGCTTCTGTTTGCTTTGTGCCTTAAGTAAGGCAGGACTGCCAAAAAGCCACATCAGAATCAAAACAACACGTAACACTTTACTATTCATCACTTTGAAATTTACAGAACGAAACAACACTTCATTAAAAGGCTACGCTATCCTTTGCGTATTCCCTCAACGGCCGAGAGCTCAATCTCCAGCGGATCACCGAGGATTTTAGAACCAGACTCCGTAATCAGATAGGCATCTTCCACCCTGATCCCCCCAAAATCTCGGAAATCGGCCAATCGATCATAGTTGATAAAATCGCTGTGAAGCTTAGCGGCCTGCCACTGATCGATCAGTTGCGGGATAAAATATACGCCCGGTTCGATAGTCACCACAAATCCTTTTTCAAGTTCCTTACCTAATCTGAGTGATTTTAATCCAAATTGGTCGCTTTTTTTGAGTTCATCGGTGTAGCCAACATACTCCTCTCCCAGATCCTCCATGTCATGCACGTCAAGCCCCATCATGTGACCGAGACCACATTGAAAAAACAAAGCATGCGCTCCCTCATGGACCGCATCGTCGAGGTTGCCTTTCATCAGCCCCAGATCTTTGAGGCCTTCCGCCAACTTTTTGCAGGCTGACAGATGGACGTCTTTGAACCTGACTCCCGGCTTCAGCGCAGAAACGCCGGCTTTGTAAGCACTCAAGACAATTTGATAAACTTCTCTCTGCATAGGGGAAAACTCAAGGCCCACGGGAGATGTCCGAGTAATGTCTCCCGCATATCTCATGGCAGATTCCGCTCCAAAATCCCCCAGTAGCATTTTCCCTTCCGTCAGCGTATTCCCATACTTGTGATTGTGCAGCGTCTGGCCATCAATGGTTATAATTGGCGGGAAAGATAGATGACCGCCGGAAGCCAGCGCTTCCCCAGTCACCAGCCCTAAAAGTTGGTATTCTTTCATGCCGGGTTTGGCCTCTTTCATCACCCGCTTATGCATCCTTACGCTGATGTTAACCGCCTCGGTGATCTCCGCGATTTCCTCCTCGGTCTTGATAGATCTCAAGCCCACCACCGCTTTAATCAGGTCAATGGAAGCTCCAGAATGAATCTTCTGAAGCGACCACGAAAACAAATCGGATAATTTTTGACTGTTTTCAGGCCTATAGGGAGGAAGGTAATGGATTGTCCCGTCAGCTGATTTAGCAACAAGAGCCGAGATCTCATTTTTCGCCTTAATGGTTTTGATTCCAACAGCATCTCCCAATTCCGACAACAGGGGATGATTTCCATGCCATACAGTTTGCTCAGTGGTCAGATCATCCCCGAAAAGAATTTCTACGTCTTGGTCGATATCTATCACCGCCGCTAGGCCGGGGATGTCCAAGCCGAAAAAATAGAGGAATGTGCTATCCTGCCTAAAGGGATACCAATTGTCTTTGAAGTTGCTGCTGCTTTCTTCATTTCCCAAGAAGAGCAGTACCCCCGACCCTATTTTCTCCTTTAATTTTTTCCTCCGTTCCAAATAAGTTTCCTTCGAAAACATCTTCATTCTTTTGCTTAAAAATCAGGGATATAGCGACTTTATCAATGGAATATATTTAGCTAATCACAGTTTGGACCAAATTGGCTCCTTGTTTCAAGCTGGCCAATGTAGGTCTGGAAGCAAGGGACTTATGGATAACCTCCAGGACTCTTTCCCTTTCCTCTCCTACCAGCGGCAACCTCGGCGCTCTGACATTCTCCGTACCAAGTCCTGCAGCGACTTCGGCCAACTTGATGTATTGAACCAATTTAGGATGTATGTCCAACTCCAGAAGCGGGAAAAACCAACGGTAAATTTTCAAAGCCTCCTCAAATCTTCCCTCTTTCATCAAGTCATAGATGGCGACTGTTTCATGGGGAAACGCACAAACCAAACCGGCAACCCAGCCATCTACTCCCAAGGCCAAGCTTTCGTAAGCCAAAGGATCAACGCCACAAAGGATCTTGAATCTGTCTCCGAATCGGTTGATCATCTTGGTTATGTTCGAAAGATCTCTGGTCGATTCTTTGACTGCCTCGATATTTTTGTGTTCCTCCAGCTCTCCAAACATATCCAGCGTCACCAGTATCTTATAGTCCACGGGATTGTTGTAAATCATGATCGGCAAATCGGTAGACTCAGCGATTTTTTTGAAAAAAGCGACAGTTTCGCTGTCATCTGCCTTATACCTCATAGGCGGAAGCACCATAAATCCTTCGACGCCACTGGCTTGAGCAGAATTCACGACCTCTAGTGCCTCTTTGGTAGATTGCTCGGCAATCGTGAGAACTACGGGAATCTTTCCCTCTACGACTTCAAGCGTAGACTTGATAAGCTGTTGTTTCTCGCAGTGTGTCAATGTGCTTGCCTCTCCCAAGCTGCCTCCCAATATGATCCCATGAACTCCCGCCTCCATCTGAATCCGGAGATTACTCTGGAAGGCTTGCAGATCGAGTTTGTCATCTGAGGTAAACTTGGTAGTTATTGCCGGGTAAACTCCTTTCCAATCAATCATAGTTCTACATTTTAGTTTAGTGGTCAGTGGTGATGTCAATCAATTAGTATGTCATAAAGCCTTATTGCCCTCCGGGAGGCAAACTTCTCAGCCAGAAATTTTTCATGGTTTCTCGGAGGTGTAGAGAAGTATTTTCACGTTCATTGATGCCATGTGCACGCATGGGGTAAGACATCATGGAAAACATCTTGTTGTATTTGATCAATTTATCCACCAACATCTCAAAACTCTGATAGTGAACATTATCGTCGGCAGTTCCATGGATGATCATGAGATCACCTTGTAGGTTCTCCGCATAAGTAATCGGCGAACCGTCGATATAGCCTTTCAGGTTGTCCTCCAAGAGTCCCATATAGCGCTCTTGGTAGGTTGCATCGTAGAGCCGTTGGTCGGATACAAACGCCAAGGCCAATCCCGCCTTGTAGAGCTCCGGAAATCGAAACATTAGATTGAGGGTCATTTGACCGCCTCCACTCCAACCCCAAGTACCGACTCGAGATGGATCAATGAAGTCATTGGTTTTCAGTATTTGTTCCGCCGCAGCTTTTTGGTCGTAGGAGGCAAGGATGCCGATTTGTCCATAAATAGATTTGCGCCATTCCCTTCCGCGTGGAGTTTTGGTCCCGCGGTTGTCGACGCTGACCACCACATATCCCAGTCTAGCCATGTAGTGATGCCATAGATCCCCATCCATCCAGGCATCCTGCACGGTAGACCCGGCAGGCTCCCCATAGACATAGAATAAAAGCGGATACTTTTTCATCGGGTCAAAGTCTGCGGGCTTGATCATCCAGCCGTCCAGCACGATATCTCCTATATCGACCTTGAAAAATTCCTTGGGGTTCAAGCCCAATGCGGCATACTTGGATCGCAGCTCCAGATTTTCTTCCAGCACCCTGACTTCTTTATGTGCAGGTAAGCTGATCAGAGAATAGACGGGCGGCGTTGTCGTATTTTGGAACGTATGGATTGCAAATCTTGAGTCCGTCGAAATCTGATAGGAATTCTGCCCGGAAAACTCAATTGGTGTGATTCGCTCTGCCTTTGCTCTTTTTTTGAGCGAACTGCGATAAAGGTATCGTTGCGTGAAATTGTCAGGCGAAGAGATATAGTACACAAAGCCGCTGGCAGGATCGATGTGGCTGATTCGTTCCACGTCAAATTCCCCTTCGGTTATCAATTCCACGCTTTTCCCATCTCGAGAAACTTTGTATAAGTGCATCCAACCGTCCCGCTCGCTACTCCATGTGAAGAACTTTCCCCCCTCTAACCAACGAACGTCGTCATGGACTTCAAGAAAGGCGGAGTCTTCCTCGACAAGAATTTTGGACAAGGCCAGCGTTTCGATATCACCTTTCCACACCGTGTTTACATTCTGTGCTCGGTTAAGCTGCTGCACCAGCACTTCCTGAGAATTTGGGATAAATTCCATTCTCGCCAGGTAATTGTTTCTGGGATCTCCGGGCATATCAAACCATCTGGTTTCTCCCCCTTCGCTGGGGACTACTCCGATCTTGACTGCCGAGAGCGTTTGGTCAACCTTGGGATAGGGCAGCGGAATAGGTTGGGAATAGATCGAGTCCAAGTTGTTGATCAGATAGAATGTGCCAACTCCCCTCGTGTCAGACTGCCAGTATGTAATGTTTTTTCCGTCAGGACTCCATCTGAAACCATCTCTGCAGGACAGTTCCTCTTCATACACCCAATCAAACGTACCGTTGATGATATCTTTGTTACCATCGGAGGTGAGTGCTGTGATCTTCCCCGATTCCAGAGATTCCACAAAGAGGTTGTTTTCGCTCACATAGGCCACTCTTGTGCCGTCTGGAGAAAATTTAGCAAACATCAATGTAGTAGCTGGAATCTGCTTCCCCAATTGGCTCAACTTCCTGGTATCCAAGTCCAAAACCCAATAGTCTCCCCGGGTATGATATCTCCAGACTTTTCTGGTGTTGGTGAAAATCAAAAGCTTACTGTTGTCCTCAGACCAATGGTAGTCCGCTACCGTTAGCGGCTTGGATGCTCCAGTTGGGATGAGTTCCTCTGCAGAAACCAAGATCGATCTTGTGCCCTTTTTCGCGTCGTATCTGACAATATCATCTCCTTCGAGTTGATTGTTCTTTTCTATACTTGAATATCCATCTCCGTCCTTCATCCACCGGATCGGGCCAAACCGCTTCTGCGTATACACGCCGTTCTTGTAGATGTCAGGAAGTGTGAGTAGGGATTGAGAACATACATCACCTATAATTCCAAATAAAAAAACAACTCCAAATATTACGCTATTCTTCATTCTATATAAGCTGGTTGATAACCTCTTGTATTGCTGCTATTTAGTAAAAACGGTTCAGATAGATGCGCGCTAAAAAAACTATTTCAACCGTTCTAATAAAGGTAAAGATTCAACGCCTTTATCTTATTATCCCATTTTAACCAAATCGTATGATATATTAACCTCACCAAAAGCATCCGATTAATCAATTAAAGTTTGGCAGAGTTCGCTTGCACACTGGCCAAAAGATTCCCCATCGCAGGAAGAGGCGCACAACCTAAGTTTTGAAAAAATTGACATTTTCGTTCAAGCAGCATTGAGGATGCTTTTTCTAAATTCAAGCGGGGTCATTCCCGTTATACTTTTAAAATGTTTGTGAAAATTCGACAGATTATTGTAGCCACAACTGAAACAGCACTCGGAGGTATTGAAATCGTCTTGGGAAATTAGGCGACAGGCATTTGCGATCCGCACTTCAATCAAAAATCTGGAGAACGTTTTTTGGCTTTTATACTTAAAAAACCGACAAAAAGCTGTGGGCGACATATTGACAAGATTTGCCACGTGTTCCAGTGTGATTTTTTCGTTGTAGTGGTTTCTGACATATTCAAATACCTTGTTGATTTTGGGAATGTTTTCTTGGACAGTTCGAATGGGAACCCCAAGGCATGAGATGAATTCCAGATTATTGTCCTTTGAGACACATTCAAGGACTTCGAGAAGCCCCAGGAATCTTTCGAAGGAACTTTTGTTCGGAAGATCAGTCAGCTTCTGACTGATGATCGCTTGTCTATTCTCAGAGACTCGGATTCCATATACCGCAAAGTCAATCAGCTTTTTGATAGCATGAGCCTCAGGGATATCATTCAAACTATGCTTTAAGACGTCTTGACTGAAGAAAACCGAAATCGCGCGTGCTTTTTTCAAGGAAGAATTGGGAAATTCATGCTTGCTGTTTCTAAATACATGCGGGAGATTTTTTCCAAACATATAAATCTCCCCCTTTTTGAACTGGATAAAACTGTCAGAAACGAAGAGCGACCCGCCTCCCTCTAAGATCAAAGTGATCTGAAATTCTTCGTGAAAGTGGATCGGTTCAAAGAAATTTTCGAGTTCCCAACACTCTACTCTTATGGTTTCTTCCTTAAGACTTGGCACTTTAAAATGGAGGGGATTCATGATCTATTTAGTTTAGTCCGCGACTAGATTTTGCAAGATGAAACATTATTAATTTAGCATTTTCGGACATATGAAGCAATTCTGCATGAACGGATTTAAGCGAATGTTAAGATAAAACACATATCTGTTAATATTTAATAGCAGATTGAGGCTACTTTCACCTAAATTCAATAGTGGTCTTTAACTGAAATTTCCCATGACATATCCAAGCATCTTTAATGACGTAATCGGACCTGTGATGAGGGGTCCCTCTAGCTCTCACTGCGCTGCCTCCCTCCGAATCGGGAGAATCTGCCACGACCTGATGAATGGGAGTATCTCCGAAATCGAGATAGATTTTGATCCCAAAGGGTCGTTGGCAACCACGCACAAGGAACAAGGTTCCGACATGGGCTTGTTTGGTGGATTTTTGGGATGGGAAGCCTATGATGAGCGACTCGTCGATTCAGAGATGCACATCGGAGCAGCAGGTATACGCGTTCAGATCAACATCAGAGATATCCAAGCCGAACATCCCAACACCTATCAAATCACCCTAAAAAATCCCTGGGAAACCCACCAGGTAATTGCAATTTCCACCGGTGGCGGGATGATTGAAGTCATTGAAATCGACGGCGCAAAAGTCTCTCTCGCAGGTGACAACTATGTGACATTGATCTATTCTTCCACCGCCGAGAGTTTGCTTCAATACCTCCATCAATCCAACATCAGTGAAAGCATAGAGATACAGACCTCATCAGGTCTCATCGCCATAAAATCTCAGATCCCGCTGGAAAGCGCAATGCTGGAGGAGCTGAAAGAAATCGACGGAGTTACCCAAATCAAGCAAATCAAGCCGGTGCTACCCGTTCTTACGCGAAAAGACACTCAGGTTCCCTTTATCACCTGCGACGAAATGATGGCCTATAACCAGGACAAGAATTTGAGTCTTTGGGAACTGGCGGTAAGATATGAAAGTCTCAGAGGCAATATCTCCGAAGAGGAGGTGCTTTCGAAAATGGAAGACATCCGAATTATTCTAAAGAATGCGGTTGAAACAGGATTGAAAGGGACAAAATTCGAAGACCGGATTTTGGGCCCCCAATCCGTGAAGTTCAAAGCGATGATGGAGGACAACAAGCTGATAGATGGCAACGTCCTGAATCGGATCATCATGTATGTATCGGCCATCATGGAGGTTAAGAGTTCTATGGGCGTGATCGTAGCGGCCCCCACTGCAGGTTCATGTGGCGCTATGCCCGGCGCTGTGCTCGGTGTGGCAGATTCTTTGGGTCTTTCGGATGAAGAAACTGTGAAAGCTCTGATGATCGCCGGATTGATCGGCGTATTTATAGCAGCCCATTCGACCTTTGCTGCAGAGGTCGGAGGCTGTCAGGCAGAATGCGGCTCGGGATCTACGATGGCCGCCGCCGCTATAGTCTATTTAGCGGGAGGCAATCTGGATCAGAGCATTTGTGCCGCATCCATGGCATTGCAGAGTGCCCTTGGGATGATATGCGATCCTATCGGAAACAGAGTGGAAGCTCCTTGCCTCAACCGAAATGTAATGGCCGCTTCCAACGCCCTATCCTGTGCCAATATGGCCCTGGCTAGTTACAATCACTTGATTCCTCTCGACCAGGTCATTGAAACCATGTATGAAGTAGGGAAAAGCATTCCCAATACATTGCGATGTACAAATCTTGGGGGCCTATCCATAACGAAAGCCGCGAAGGAAATAGAAGAAAAATTGGTGCAAAAGCACTTCTACAAGAGCTGCTAAAACCTGGTAAACAGCGTACTTAACCTCACCTTTAACCTCCGAAATTGAAAAAAGGGTTGTCGCTTGACAACCCTTTTCTCGTTCAGGTCAGGTCGGAAATTTCATCCCCGACAATCATTTTCTTTGGCAGCGGGATTGGTCATTACCAAGCCGAATCTTCCCCCAATTGATGAATGGTATTTTGAACTCCTGACTTCGACAGTCGTCAGTCCCATTTTGATATAAGTAGTTGATTATTAAATGTTTTGAATTTTCAGTTTATTAATTTGG
>NZ_BAAAFI010000042.1:0-91997 GCF_039523455.1 Algoriphagus jejuensis
CGAATTTTCGCAATCATCAATCAAGGTCGAGAATATGAGAAAAATTATATCCATCCCCTTGCTTAAACCATAAGAGTAGTTGGGGCAGACGATTGAAGCTTTTATGCTATTGAAAATATTCCATGGCAAACTCAAGGAATTCCTGACCATCGTGCCAAACTACCCGGAAATCAAGGAATGCCATAGAATACTCGGCAGCGACAATGTCCATATGAAACTGGTACTAAAAGATCAGCTTCATCTTCAGCGCTACATAGATTCTATCATGGAGTACGGCCATACGACCACACACTTGATCCTCTCAGATATCACTGCCGGGAAAACCAAACTCAATAAGTAGAGGGAAGGCGCAGAAGGCAACTTGACTTTCAGCGCTATCTATCCGCACCAATCACCTTCACCGGCTTGCCGTCACTGCCGCTGGTCCGGGCTTTCTGCTCCACAAAGTAAGGCTGAAAGGTATAGGATGAGTTGGGATCCCAGGTGGAGTTATGCTCCGGCAGCAACTTTTTGAGCCTCTTGATTTCCTTTGCGTATCGGGGATTGCCAGCGAGGTTGGTAAATTCATTGGGGTCTACTTCGTGGTCATACAATTCCTCCGTGCCATCCTCGTAGCGGATGTATCGGAAGCGATACACCTTGACCGCATGGTTGTTCATCCCATAGGTTGTAAGGGCGTAAGCGTTCTTGTCATGGTTTTTCCCTCGCATGGTCGCCACCAGACTTTTTCCCTCGTTCTTGTCATAGGCGGGCAAGCCACATAGCTCCAAGAGCGTCGGATAGATCGAGAGCATCTCAGCCGGAGAGTCTATCACTTTTCCCTTTGGCAGAGTTGGAGCGACAAACAGCAGCGGCGCTTTGGTCGCAGACTCCCATAGGCCATGCTTGGCAAAAGTCCCTTTCTCCCCCAGTCTATAACCATGGTCTGACCACAGGACAACCACGGTATTGTCGGCATGCCCGCCTTCCTCCAGTGCATCCATTACCCGTCCTATCTCGTAGTCGACAAAACTGACACATGCCAAGTAGGCTTGGATTATTTTCTTCCATTCACCGGATTCAATCGCCCACTCGGTAGAGGGCATCATGGGCAAATCATTGATTTTAAGTCCAACATCCGGAATATCATCGAGATCATTTGACAGGTAAGGAGCTACCTTAATGTCACTCAGAGGGTGTATGTCAAACCATTTTTGAGGTACATAGAGCGGTACATGTGGTCTCAAAAATCCCAAGCCCATAAAGAAGGGCTTGTCATATTCCTTGTGTAATCGTTCGATCACCCAGTCCACCGACTGATGATCCGGCATCAGAGAATCGTACTCGGGAAAAGCTCCCCAATCGGTACTGGTACGTCCATAGTTTTTGCGATCTGAGGTACCGAAACCATCCCAGACGAAGCGCTTATCGGGCAAGGGACCGAATCCTTTTTCCCTACCTCCAGACTCCGCAAAGACGCCCTCGGGGGCATGGTCATGAAACAACTTTCCGATACCCATGGTATGATAGCCCTGCTCTCTGAAATACTCGGGGAGAAAAGTTGTTTCTGAGGTCGTCGGATTTTCAGATCTGATTTTTTCGTCACTGATCATCCCATAGATACCCGTAGTCGAGGGACGCAGTCCCGTCATGATGGAAGCCCGTGAGGGCCGACACAGGGGAGCTTGACTGTGTGCGTTGGAAAAAAGCACGCCTTTGGCCGCCAGTTTGTCAATATTGGGCGTCTTGGTATGGGAGAAATTATTGAGGACCCCTATCCAATTATTCAAATCATCAACGGAGATAAACAGGACATTAGGCTTATCCGAAGGCCCGTCGCTTGTTTGCGCTATTGAATCAGACAGCCGACACATAAAAAGGACAGACAGCAGTACTCGTATTATCTTATTCATCTCATGGTTCGATAGAGTAATTGAAGTCGCTAAGGCTTCTTGATTGCATCCGATTGGGTGCTAGCATGATAATTTGACAATTCATTGACTTTATTGGGTAAGGAATCAGCCAAATTCACAAGCTCGGTGGGATCATCTTTAATATTGTATAATTCCCAAGCCCCGCCGTTGAGTCTGACAATTTTGTAATCACCACTTCTAAACATCCTGAATTTTTCCAGTCCTGACATAAAATAGTCTGGTTCCTTTCGCTCTTCTCCCAAAAAAACAGGCAATAACGAACTTCCATGAAGTGGTAAAGTAGGATAGCCTTTTATAGAGTCTGGATATTGAATATCCAATAAATCCAAAAATGTAGGGGCGATATCTACGACATGTCCTGGCTGATGGGTAATGGTATTGGGCGGTATCTTACCTGACCAATAGGCTATAAAAGGTGTATGGCTTCCCCCTTCATGGCCACATTGCTTGTATTGTCGATAAGGCGTATTTCCTAAGTTCGCCCAGGAGGTACGCAAACTCCAGTAGGAGTCGGCAGGCCCTGGCTGTACATCCGGAATCTTGTTTGTGTAGAAGGGACAGGACCCATTATCATTCAAATACATGATCAATGTGTTTTCCAACTTCCCATTCTCCTCGAGCATTTTCAAAACACGTCCGATATTTTGATCCATGCGGTCAACCATTGCAGCATACACCGCCATTTCAAGATCCAGCGAGTCTTTTTGCCCTTCAGACAAGCTATCCCATGGGTAATAATCTGTATAATCGGAGATGAACGGTCCACGAGCTTTGTTCAAATTATCCTCCGGCGGACTTAATTTTGCAGACTGTGGGAGCACTCCCAATTTTTGCATCCGCTCAAAACGATCCTGCCGAAGCTTATCCCAACCTACACGATATTTCCCTCTATACTTTTCTATGTCTTCAGGTCGGGCCTGTAGCGGAAAATGGGCGGCATGGTAAGGCAGGTAAAGAAAGAATGGGGCATCCTGTTGAAAGGATTCCTTTAACCATTTCAAAGCATAGTCCGTGATGAAATCCGTCTTATACATCGGCGACTTTTCATATTCAATTTCAGTCGCCTTTAATTCCCTTCCTTCAAGAAAAAACGGTTCCTCAAACTCCCCGGAGGGAGGCAAGAAATATTCTGTAGTCGCCCAAAAATAAAATGAATGGTCGAATACGTTCTCTGCCTTACAGTACTCAGGCACCCATGGATCAAAGTGTTCTTTTCCACTCATAATATTCGAGTAGCCTGCGTTTTTGGTCAAATTTGCCAGGTGTACAGCGCCATTTCCCCCAGTATACAGGCCAGTTAGCAGCGATGATCTAGTGGGATTGCACTTGGCCATATTGTAAAAAGTGGTGAACCTCAATCCTCCCTCTGCCAAACGATCGAGGTTTGGGGTTTCGATCTCTCCACCATAAGGGCCAATATCCGAAATACCAATATCGTCCCCCATTATCAAGATGATATTGGGTCTTTCCTCTTTCTTCTCGGCGCAGGAGAAGATCAATAAGGATGAAAGCAAAACGGCTAAGATATTTTCCCTCATAGTATTCCTGTAATATGACAACGTCCCATATAGGACAGGCAGAGTGCCAGAACTTTCAACCTACTTCAGGCTATAAATTCTTGAATTCTGTTTTAAACAAACCCGCCTGCATCCAATCAATAAAACGAGGCTCTATTCCGCGGAAACCGCTTTTCGAGCAGTAAGCGCATGGACTCCTCGTCTTTTTGGTATTTGGCATATCCCGCCAGATTCGCTTCAGCCCTTACCTTTTCCCCTACAGAATAGAGTTCCACTCCTTTGATCTCCTGTGACCTGCTATCTCTCCATTCGGTATAGCGCCACTGCCCATCGGTAACCGTGCAGCCCATAACTTTCTCACCTCGGGGATACAGGCTGTAAGCTGCTTCAGCCCAGCCTTGGCCGGGAGACTCGAGCAATGGCATCAGACTTTTCCCTTCCAGACTGGGCCGCTCGAGGCCGCATGCTTCGACTATAGTTGGGAAAACGTCGATATTTTCCACCAAAGCATCGCTCGTGTTGGTTTTCTTCTGGGACTTTCCGGCACTGATGATCAAAGGCACCCGGACATCCAATTCAAAATTGGAATGCTTGCACCAGGCACCATATTCTCCGATCTTATAACCGTGGTCGCTCATAAACACCACCAGCGTCTCCTCCCGAAGTCCCAAGGTATCGAGTGCATCCATGACCTTGCCCACCTGGGCGTCAATGTAACTCACAGATGCGTAATAGCCGTGGATCAGCGTCCGGGTCAGTTCATCATCCAAGTCACCCTCGGCGGGTATTCCATGGTAGCCACGCAACTCGTTCCAGTTGGTCAAAGCCATCGAAAACATGTGCTCAGGCTTGCTGCGGGAGGGAACCACCAAAGACCCCCTATCGTAGAGGTCCCAATATTTTTTGGGAGCATTGAAAGGCAGGTGAGGTTTGCTCATGCCGACGACCATCAAAAATCTCTCATCCCCCAGCTGGGCGAGGGTCTCTATGGCATCTCTGGCGACCCGTCCATCCTTGTACCCCTCGTCTTCTACGTCGGCACTTTCATAGGCTGGGCCATTACCTCCCTTCCCTTCGGCCTCCAGCCTGGCCATCAGTTTGGCGTTGTCAGGATCCAAGTAGCTGTTGGGTTCTTTTGGAAAATAGACAGTCCAATTTTCCTGGTCGTCATGGCCATGATGGTAGACTTTTCCTATACTGACCGTCGTAAAACCGTTTTTCTTAAAAAACTGAGGCATGGTCAACATGTCTTTGTGAACGCTCCGCAAGGGAGTGAAGATGTCGTAAATCCCGATCGTCTCCGGCCTTAGGCCTGTCAATATACTCATCCGGGAAGGAGCACAAATCGCCTGCTGGGCATAGGCGCTGTTGAATACCATCCCCTCTGCCGCCAGCTTGTCTGTATGCGGTGTTTTGATGAGGGTATTGCCATAACTGCCAAGCTCTGGCCTCAGGTCATCCACCAAAAAAATCAGAACGTTCTTTGCCTGCTGTGCCTTCAGAGGGCCTGTCACAGCCATCAAGAAGAAACAGATCAAGGCTCCTAGTTTTATGTAAATGTTTCGCATCATCACGCGTTATAACTTTCGAGTCAAATAATTCAAATTACGGTGATCGTCAACTCCACAGCTCCTGTGACGAAGTCTGCTTTGATCGGCAGGGCTTCCATTCCGGGCACCATATTGAACGTCCGGTTTTTGGCTGTCTCGATAATCGTCAGCGGCACATTGGCTACTATCCTCACCTTACCTCCAGGCTTGGTGATGATGATCACATGCTCCTCCGGCTGCTCGACGGGCTCGTCATTTTTGGAAATGATAGGTAGCGTAAATGAGGTTTTCTCCTGCAAAGTTTGATCAGTCTCTGCCTTGATCCGCATGCCCGACTCGGAACACAGATAACTGATCCTAAAGTCAGAAGCGGAGCCTTGCACAATTTCCCTTGCCTCATTTTTCAACTTCACATCCCCCGAGATACTGATCTCACCATCTTGGTCATCAGTCGAAAAGCTGGCAGGCAGGTCAAATAGGTTGGTAAACCATTGGCCCCCGCGGAATGTCTCCAGGCGCGGAGTCAAGGCGATGTCCTTGCCGGGCGCATCCTGTTGGTTTAGGGGCTCCATCAGTTTGTACACTGCCAGGCTGGCTGCGCAGAGCAATCCCACCTGATCGTGATACAAGACGCTCAAGGAATTGCCGGTGGCCTGACGAAGGTCCATCTTGGGATTGTACTCAGCATCATAGGCCGACACCGTTCCTCTCCAGTCTCCCCTAGCAAACAACACAGTATCCAATTCCTCAAAGTACCTGAGCCCATCGGACTCGGCACGGGGAAGGGGATTTGATACGTCGACCTTGGGCATCTGATCCCAATGATCCAAGATCACCGCCAGTGATTTGGTATGGGTAAAAGTATGGTGGATGCAGGGCTTGACCCCATGAGACACATAGTGGGGACCACCGTGAAGCAGTCCGTCAGCCGTGCATCGCTTGAGCAGTTCCGTGTTTTTGACGGCGGCGGTGCCAAAGGCAGGATTATAGCCCGCCATCAGGCTGAATGCGGGTTGGCATCCATCAGACGTGCGGCTCCCCCAGTAGGTCCACTTAAACATCCTTGTGCCCCAGCTATTGTCAAAGCCTCCGTCCGGCAGCATAAACTCCAGATGGCCTTCCAGGGACTTTTGCAAAATCCCGAGCAGTTCCTCATCCTTTTCGTGCAAGGCGTACATGACCAGGCTATTCAACGACTCCTCCACATTATAGCCCAAATCCACGCCTAAAAGCCCCTTTTCGCTCAATTTATGTGCAGAGGGCTTCATCTCTCCATACAAGAGGGCATTGGGCTGGGTGAAATAGCTCTTCACCTCGGAGGCGAGTTTTTTGCTGAGGGCGGTATACTTTGGCTCGCTCAGCAGACTACCAATCAGGTTCATCGCGTAGACGTTGGTCGCGCCGTAGTTCACGTTAGTCGCATCGATCGTAGGGAATTTCATGTAGATGAATTCCGCTGCTTCACTCAATCGATCCGTCCAAGTCTGCCGACGCGTAGCATCCAGCAGATCCCCGTGATATTTCAGCGTCTCGGCCAGTGCTATCGCTCCAAATACGGTTGTCCCATTCCAGGACTTGGGATCGAGGTCATTTGTCCAACTTCCATCGGGATGGGAGACATTTTGGCTCCACTCAAACACGGCGATGCCGGCATCCAGGTATTTTTTCTCCCCTGTAGCCTTGGCTAGGTAGAAAAAGGGATAAACAGCATCAGAAACCCGTCCATGGATAGTTTCGCAGGCCGGACAGTCCAGCAGGCCGTGCACTTTGGGATTGGAAGGGTCAATGATCTGAACCTTGATCATCCCGTCACACCATTCCTTCAAAAGCCCAAAGACCAGCTCCCGGTATTCTTCCGAATGATTGGCGATGCCGCTTCCTTTGGCAAAAAGTTGCGCTAAGGGCAAGGAAAGACCTATACCGGTCAAGGCGGTCCTATGGATAAATTTTCTTCTGTTCATCTTGGTCTGGTTCCTAGTTTAAGCCTTGTTTGATAATCTGACTTGGGTTGTAGCCTATCCTATGGGCTTTTGCCCAGACAGTCTCTCCATCGGCCAGGTCTATGGGTTTTTGATAGATCTCCCAATCAGGTGATTGCTCGCCATTGGCACGGACAATCTTGTATCCCAGGGATGCGCCTGCTGTGGCAGATGTGATTTCAGCTCTGCCGCTGCTGACGACCACTTCGGGATCAGCGGTCGTCGGCTTGCGATCCTCGCCCGCCCAAAGTCGATGGATCAGGTCTCGCTCGGGAAAATTGGGAATGTCGCCGATATCAGTCAGCCAGCGATCCATCTCCCTGCTCAGTTCCCTGAGCTTATCCTGGTACTTGGGGTCTTCGGCCAGATTGTTTAGCTCAAAAGGATCCACTTCACAATCATACAGCTCCTCCTTGGGTTTGGATTCCCGAAACCACTGCGCCTGATCGTCATTCAATCCCCCCTCCTGCTTCAGGCGCAACAATTCCTGCATCGTCGGAATTTGCTCCCGATAGGATATGGGCAGATAGTAGCCTTGATTGGGTCGGTAATTTCTGATGTACTTAAATCGGCTATCGCGAACAGCCCGGATAGCATCAGTGATCTCGTCAAAGCGATCCGCCGCGCCATGGATGTATTGCCGTTCGTCCTCGGCCTGATAGTCTCCGAGAAAAGCCTGCCCCTGCATGTACTCAAGGGGTTTTTCACCAATCAAGGAAAGAAGTGTCGGCGCAAAATCCACGAAGCTCAATAGCTGCTCATCCGTCTCGCCCGCCCTCCAAGAATTGGGAAATCGGATAATCATGGGGGTATTTAACCCGGAGTCATAGATCAGGCGCTTCTCTCGGGGAAGCGGTCCACCATGGTCTCCATAGAAGACGATAATTGTATTTTCCAGCAGTCCGTCTTCTTCCAATTGGGCGAGGATTGCTCCCAGTTGTTGGTCCATTTCGGAGATATTATTGTAGAGCTTCCACATATCCCGCTGTACTACAGGGGTATTGGGAAGGTAGGGCGGCACGGCAAATTCCTGGTCTTTGGGGACATGCACAGGTGTTTCCTCTTCCGTCATATTGCCCGGCGCCCACTTATAGGTGGTATCACCCGCATGGTAATGCCTCATCTCTATATGTCGGAACCCATAAGGCTCAAAAAGTCCCGACTCGTGTGTCGTGGTAAAGTTGAATATTGAGAAAAAGGGCTGGTCTTCCGCCCTATTTCTCCAGTGCGCATAGGGGCTACTCTCGTCCCAAGCGGTCACGGGAGCTTTAAACTGATAGTCTTCTTTGTAATTATTACTTGTGTAATATCCTTTCTCTCGAAGCAGCTCACTGACCATCCTCACCTCGGGCCCAGGAACAGCTTCATATTTTGGAAGTCCAGTCACTTCGGTATAAGAATCAGTTCGCATATGATTGGCCCCGATGCTGGAAGGATACATTCCCGTAGCGATAGCCGCTCTGCTCGGCGCACACACTCCCGAGGTGGAATAGAGATTGGTGTAGATGACCCCCTCTCTTGCCAGGCGGTTCAAATTTGGCGTAACGGCGCTGGAATCTCCAAAAGCGGGGATATAGGCTCCCATATCTTCGGTCACTAGCCACAGGATATTGGGGCGTTTTGGGAGCTGAGCGGAACTATCCTTAGCCGATCCGCTGCCCGATTGCTGAGTATTGCAAGCCCATGAAACCATAGCCAAAAGGACCAGGATACAGGGCAGTGTTAAAGCACGGCTTTTGAATGTCTTTTTGGAAAATATCTTCACAGGGCTAATTGGATTTGAGGTTATTGAAACGCTGAATTTTCCTGGCAGCAGTCAGGAGGTTAAATCGACTCGGGGACTTTCACCCCCTTTCAAACCACACCAAGCTTGCCTTTTTGGCAAATCAGAAAGAGTTGACTTTTAGCAAGATGCTGTGTTTGCCAGGCTCAAGCCTGATGGTACCGAAAGCTGTGGCGACTTTTTGGCCGTTGTGGATCAGGTCCTTTCCTTCCAGTCCACTCAGGGATAGCTCGGCTACCATGTTGGCGGGTATTTCAATCTCATAGGTCTGCAACCTTGCATTGTTGAAGACATAGTTGGCTTTGATGGGTCCCAATACAGTCGGAACTTCGACAGCGCTTGACTTGAGTGTGCTCAGTTGGGGTTGGATCCGGGCGATACCAAAGCCGGGAGTTTTAGGCTGTATTCCCCACAAAGCTCGAGGGATGATGTTGGCCGGAACGGCTCCCCACGGATGATCCCAGTCGAGGCTATTCACAGCCTCGCCCTCCATGGATGATTCCTGACGAATCATATGAGACCAACTCCGATCACCGGTGCCCACCAAGAGGGAAAGGGCATAATCCTGATCAGCGGCGCGATAGAGCCCCTCCATCAGATACTGGGAGCCATACACGCTGCAGGCCATCCCCCGCGATTTGATAAATTCCACAACAGAGTCCTTGTACTCCTCAGGCACCAACCCGAAAGCCAAGGGCATCATGTTGGCGTGAAGGGATGCATGGTCGGTATCGATGCCGTCCACGTACACGCCCCTTTTAGGATCAAACATTTGCTCATTGAGCGACTTCTTCACCTGTGCAGCTCGGTAGTCAAATTCCAGCGCTTCTTGGGCTTTGCCCATGATCTTGGCAAACTCAGCCATGATCCTCATATTTTCATAAAAGAATGCATTGACCACGGTATTGTATGGCTTGAAGACAAATCCGTCCAGATTCCCAATAGCCTCCTGTCCTTCACCCTTTGCCGCAGGCATGTCTACGATATCCGTGAGCCCCTTTTCAAAACCATCATTAAATCCCAGCTTCCGCATGTAGTCATGATCCATCTTGGTAGAAGTGATCAATCCATCCCCCTTTGCCGAGGCATAGAGTGTCTTATACTTCAGTGCATCATAGTATTTCTCAATCAATTCGGTATTCCCGGTGTACATGTAGTCCGCATAAAACATCAATGCCACATGCAGCTGCCATTCCGTAGTCCCAGTGGGATGCTCCATGAAGTACTCTATCGCCGTTCTGGCCGCTGCATAATCGGCACTGACGCTGTATTGGCTAAGCTGATTCAGGTAGGCTTTTGATTCAAAAGAGGTTTGACTCCCACTAGCCGAGCTGGATTCGAGGGAAGATTTGGACAATCCCCATACTTCATTGAGGATAGCATCTGAGCTTTCAAATGCACTCGCTTCCTCAAGATCCCGTGACTTCACCCCATTTGCATTCCTGACATTGGCCGTGGCGATCATGCCATTTGCATTTTTTCCCACCGTGAATTTCTGCGGCTTGGAATAGTCCACGACTCGATTTTCATCGTCCCAGATCCTCACTTTCCAGTAGTAGTTCTTTCCCACTTCCAATGCCTTGCCCTGGTATTCCACGTTGGTAGATTTCGCGGTCCGTACTTGGGCACTGTTCCATACATCACCCAGATTGGAATTTATCTGCTCCTCGCTGGAGCTTACCAGAATCTGGTAAGCAGATTGGGACTTGGCATACTCCGGTACCCTCCAGCCAAATTCCGGCTTGGTATCGACGATTTCCACCGCAGCCTGTGGATCAGCAATGAGTTCCACGGTCAGGTGCGAAGGTGCCGCTCTATACTTATTGCTGTATTTGGTGATCAGCTCATCCGTCTTGGCTCGAAGCTTATCAGCAACGGCCTTGTATTGAGAATCATGGACCAGATTGTTTATCTCCTGAGGGTCATCCTTCAGATGATACAGCTCCTCCACAGTCTGGTCGTTGACATAGCGGAAATATTTCCACTCCTCGGTACGGACACCTTCGCTGGGCGGTATCTCATCAAACTCCCAGATATGTTCGATCAACACGGTATCTCTGCCGACTTTCTGATCCTTGCCTGTAACTATGGGCAGGAGGCTTTTTCCATGCCAGCTTGCGGGAGCCTCGACACCAGCCAGATCTGCGATGGTGGCCGGGACATCCACGTTCAGCACCATGTCTTTCACATCCTGATGCTTGCCTACACGCGGATCATAGATGATCAATGGAACGCGCACCGAATTGTCATACATCAGCCATTTACCCGCCAATTGACGCTCTCCGAGGAAGTATCCGTTGTCGCCCATCAGGATGATCACGGTGTTTTTATCAAGTCCCTTTTCGGCCAGCTTTTGACGAATCTTGGCGATCTCCAGGTCAATACCCGAAATCATGCGATAGTAGCCTTTGAGGCTGTGTTGGTATTTTTCCTCAGTATCGTATCGCCAGGTCCATCTCAAACGGTTGAATCCATCCCTCACAAACTGTGGCTGGGAGAGAAAGTACTTGTCCTCGCTGAGTGCTGCCGGAGGAATGGTGGTATTCTGAAGCAATTGATCGGTGCTGGTTTGCCAAAAGTACTGCTCCGGAGCCCCGTCGTGGGCATGGGGAGCGCTGAAACTCAGGGACAAACTAAAGGGCTGATTGGAGGGCGCCTTGTCGATGAAATCGAGGGCTTGTTGTCCGGTGTATCGGGTCAGGTGAACCGTATCTCCATCAATGGTCTTGTAGTAATACCCTCTTCTGTCTGGATATTGATTGTTGCGATCATAGGAATCATACTCGTCAAACTGCTTTTCCAGATGATCATACGTTACACCGTATTTTCCAAAAAAGGCAGTGTAGTACCCGTTGTTTTTCAAGACAGTCGGATAGGAATCCTCCATGTACTCGTCCCGGATATTGCCGGTTTGGAAATTGAAATTATGGGATCGCTCATAGAGCCCGGTGAATAAGCTGGCCCGGCTGGCTGCGCAGATCGGGGTGGTCACAATCGCCGTCTCGAAATAGACTCCCGTCTCTGCGAGCCTATCCATCTCGGGAGTCTGGACAAACTTATTGTCGGCGTAGCCTATGGCGTCAAACCGCTGGTCATCCGTCAGGATGAAGATAATATTGGGCCGGTCCGGGGAGGTATTGGATTTCTGTGCGAAGCCATTGTTCGCATGGACTTGCAGGCCAAAAAGGCAAATGAGTGCTATAAACTTGTTCATTAAATTGGGCGAATTCTTAATTGATGTCCTGACGTGATAAATGACTTAGTGGGAATTACAGGGAACTCCAAATTATACCCCAGAACCCACCTGTCTGTCCTGTGCTTGTGGCACCTAGGGATCAGGGCAAGTTTCCCCGAGGACAGGATCAAAAGAAAGGTAAGCGCTGCCGCCTACCTTTCCTCTTGCTGTAAATGGATGCTTAAAAGGGCTGATACCTCACATAGCTGTTAAGCTGATGCCCGATACCATTGGTGAAAATGAAGTTGTGCAGATTCACCGCCGTACCTCTGGAAGTACTGGGCATATTGCTTGGCGTAGATGGAGAGCCAATCCTCGCGATGGTCGTGTTTATCCGGATAGACTGATCAAACAAGCGCTTATTGATCTCTATCACGCCTGTATCACCGGGAACCAAGGTCTGGTAGTACAGGAAGAAATCATTCTTCGGAATCGCAGGCTGAGACAGGTACTCATCGATGATATGGTACTTCAGCACATGCTCGAGTCTTTCGGCACTGATGGAATCCACGGGGTAGTTCCTGTTTCCAGTCATGTTGTGGATCAACTGATTATTTCCATTCCAAGCGCTATTTCTCAACAAGAGAAAGGTCTTGGTGGTATCCTGACCCAGATAGAGCTCTTCCAGCCCAGTTTTCTCGATGGCTTCCAACAGGTATTTGAATTCCGGTAAGCCACCTGCGTCATTGTAGGAGGGATCGTTGTTGATCATCTCCATCCACTCGAGGGTAGTCATTCCCAGCGGCCGATTTCCAAATGGCTGGGGAACATATTCCCATTCTTTCTGCAGCTCCAGATCGCAACTGAAAGTTGCAATGGCGACAATTGCTGCAATCAATAGCTTACTTGCCTTTCTAATATATAAGTTCATGTCCTTTTAGTTTTAATTAGTAACCAGGAGTTTGAGTCAGTTTCGGATTGTCCACCAGATGCTGGAAATAGATCGGGAAAAGCAACCTGTCTTCTCCTTGTCCATTGATGGGGCCCATCACTTCCACTGCCTTGTCTGTGCGGATCAGGTCCCACCATCTCTTACCTTCTGCCAGCAATTCAAACTGGCGCTCGTCAAGGATAGCATTGTGGAGATCATCGGTAGTCGGATAGTCTTCCAACTTAATACCCGGAAGATCCCTTGCCTGCCTTACTCTATTGACCAGCCGCACTGCTTCCTCTTTGTTTCCCAGCTGCATCTCCGCCTCAGCCTTCAGCAGCAGCATGCCCGCATACCGATAGACCACGACATCCGTATCGTCCTCATTGCCTGAGTAATTTGTCAGATTGTATTTCCCATACCTTCTCTCTCCGAGGTCCTTCACCGACTCAGCGAGCTGCAAGTACCTGAAATAATCACCGTAGATCGTCTGGCCGGTATTCTCGTCGACGGTCTTGGGCGTGTAGTCCGGATACTTTGCGTGCCAAGAGACAGAATCTGTAGGGAAGGTCTCTATCCACTTGTTTTCCAAATGGTCGGAGATAAAAAACGGAGGTACGCCAGCCCAAAACAGGCTATAAATCCCGCCAGCTCCCTGATCTTCCTCTATGTTCAGGACAATGGAGAAGATGAGTTCTGGTCCAGTCTCCATCTGGTTGGAAGGCAGACCAGATCTTTCGGGCTCGTTGCGGAAGAGGGCATGAAAATCCTCTGCCGTATTGACCAGGGCAAACTGACGCATTTGCTCCAGCTTATCCAGGGCTTGTTTTGCCAAAGCATACTCTTTCAGATGCATGTAAACTTCGGCTTGCAGGGAATACACACTTGACAGGGAAAATCTTCCCTTGTCGCGCGGGGTAAGGATGAGTTCCTCGGCCTTCTTCATATCGGGGATGATCACATTGTTCATGATCTCCTCGCCGGAGACCTTCGAACGATAGATATCGTCATTCACTCCCGTGATCACATCCAGATACAAGGGAACATCGCCAAAGACCCGAACGAGGTCGAAGTAGATAAATGCCCGTATCGCGTGTGCCTGGCCCAAGAGTCCATTCACATCGCCGGAGATGTTGGGGATATTGTTGATCGCCAAGTTCGCTCTCAAGAGTGCATTGTAGGTATCACCCCAGCCTCCATAGTTACGGCTCTGGTCATTGAGATTGTTGGTAGTCAGCTGTAGCGCTTCGGGATTTTCTCCTGCCGGAGAGGCTTTAAAATTGTCGGATCGGAATTCTCCCCAGACAAAATACTTTCGGGAATAGGCCGATTGAAGCGCGTCGTAGATCCCGGCGACACCCGCCTGTGCATCCGCCTCTGTTTTCCAAAATTGCGCGTCCGAGATCTCGCTTTGTGGATTCTCTTCCAGTATGTCGTTACAGCCCTGGGAAATGAAAAGGGTAGACGCCAACAGAAATCCTATTCTTAATTTGTGTATAACTCTCATATCGTAATTGTTCTTGATTTTCAATACTATAAACCTCAAAAATTGACACTTACACCGAATATGTATTCTCGGTACAGTGGGTATCGCAGATTGTCCAAGCCAGGCTGGAGCGCATTACCTCTCGATCCCAACTCGGCATTGTAGCCTTCGTAATTGGTCCAAGTCAACAAGTTGTTTCCTGAAGCATAGATTGAAACATTGGACAGGAAGCTCACCTTATCCATCACCGATGCCGGCATGGAGTAGTCCAATCTCAAGGATCTCAACTTGATAAAGTCTGCATCGCTGACCCAAAAAGTATTCGGGCCCAAGCTGTTTCGGGAGCTACCGCTGGCGTTCAGGCTAGGGTATTTCGCAATGTCACCCGGTTGAAACCAAGCTTCCTCTACCCTGTCCGGGCCAGGCACTACCGTCCTTACCAGTCTTTGGTTTCGGCTTTCGTCGTAGCTTCTATAGATATCATTGCCAAAATTGTAGTCGACCATGACGGAGAGTTTGATCCCTTTGTACACAAACTCATTGTAGAATCCACCAAACAGCTTCGGCAAACCGTTTCCGATCACCGTTCTATCGTTGTTTGGGTCGATGTTGAAATCACCATTCCAATCTTTCCACATCACGTCACCGCCCACCAGATCACGGTTTTGAACTTTCAGCTTGTTGACATTACCGGTATAGGTCTGTCCGTCCTGTTCGTATCTGATAAATCCACCTTGCTCATTGAAAATCGGCGTCAGCTGGTTGCCATTGTCATCGAAGGCATTTGATTCATTGTATGGAAAAACACCCAGCGCGGTATATCCCCACATATCTCCAATCGACCCACCCTCTCGGATGATAAATTCACCCCTGATGATCTGACCATTGTCTTCGGCCAGGTCTACCACTTCGTTGATGTTGGTAGCGATGTTGAAGCTCGAAAACCATTTGAAGTCGGGTTTGTTGATCACGTCTCCACTGATGCTAAACTCAATACCCTTATTCTTAATCTCACCGATGTTATTGCTGATGCTGCTGAAGCCCGTTTCCTCTGGAAGTGGGGTGGGATAAAGCAAGTCTGAGGTCAATTTTTCGTAGTAGTCAAAACTTGCATTGATCCTGCCGTCCATAAAGCCGAGGTCGGCACCTAGATAGGACTGCTGTGTGGTTTCCCAAGACAGGTTTTCGTTACCCAACTGGGTGATGGAAATTCCATTTTGGCCGTTGTAGAGGAATCCGGGGGAATAAAGCGTGCGACTGTCAAAGTTGCCGATCCTCTCGTTTCCGTTTTGGGAGATCCCCGCTCTCAGCTTAAATCCCGATACGACGGAAGACAAAGGATCCCAAAATGCCTCATCACTGATCCTCCATCCAATGGATAGTCCAGGGAAAACACCGTATTGGTTTGCTGATCCAAAGCGGGACGAGCCGTCTCTTCTGACCGTCGCGCCCAAAAGGTATTTGCCTTTGTAGTCATAGGTGACCCGTCCAAATTGGGATACAAGCGAATGGCTGGTGCCCGTGGTGTTGGTATTGGCAGCGTCGAGTTCAGCGACGTTGTTGAAGGTCCGAATGATGTCGTTGTTGAAATTGACCGACCGGAATCGGGAATACTCATACTGCCATTTCTGAAACTGGATCCCCACCACGCCGGTGAGGTTGTGGTCGCCAAAGGTTTCTTTGTAGCTGAGATAGTTTTCCTGCTGAATGCTGTAATCCAGATTGGTGATCTCAGAGCCTGCGGGCGGACTGCCCAGCGGCTGCACCACAGTTGGATCAAAATCGTTGTTTCTGCTCAGGTCCAGGTTCATACCGAGCGTCGACTTAAACTTCAACGAAGGCAGGATATCGATCTCGCCATAGGTAAACATCTGTCCCACATAGTCTCGGCTTCGCCGAACTGTGAAGATGGTTTCGGCGACTACGTTCTGTTGACTGGAAGTCTGTGGCACATAGGTGCCATCTGCATCTTGGGTAGGCAGATAGGGAAAGTGGGTAGCCAGCTGTCCGAAGATAGAACCTTCATTCAGGCCATTCCGCTCCATATAGGAAGCATTTACACGGGTGCCGAGCTTCAGTCTCTTTGCAACATTGAAGTTGACATTTAGGGTTGTATTGATTCTTTCAAATCCGGAGTTGTCCACGATGCCCTCTTGGTTGAGATATCCTGTATTCCAATAAAAATTGGCATCGTCCTTTCCCCCACTCAGGGCAAGTCCTACCTGGTCACGGATACCCACGCGGGTGATCATCTCCTGATAGTCAAAATCCTGATTAAACATCGCCGAAAGCGAATCCGCCGGAGGACCTGGGTTTATTGCATTGTTGCCAACTCTGGCCAGTTCATATATCCTGGCCTGCTCGGTGTTGGATACCGGGATCTTGGTTGCCAAAGAGCTGTAGCTGCGAACGTAACTCGCATCGATCTTCGAAGCTCCGCTCGCGCCCTTCTTGGTCGTGACGAGGATGACCCCATTTGCGGACTTCGAACCATAGATGGCGGCTGAAGCTCCGTCCTTCAAGACTTCGATGGAAGCAATGTCATTCGGGTTCAGGTTTTCGATATTGTCCAGCTGCTGTCCATCGACTACATAGAGAGGACCGGTACCGCCATTCAGCGTGGATGTCCCTCGGATCTGGATGTCGGAGGGCTCACCGGGGCCTCCGTTTGACGTGATCGACACACCTGCCATCCGTCCCTTCATACCGTCCAAGACGCCGACCGGAGTCGACTGCGCCAATTCCTCAGACTTCACAGACACGACCGAACCAGTCAGGTCTCGCCTGTTTTGCTCGCCGTAGCCCATCACGACCACCTCATTGAGTTGGGTCATGTCCAAGTCCATTGTCACATCGATTTGACTTTGGTTGCCTACCTTGATCTCCTGGGTATTGTATCCGATAAAGGAGAAAACCAGCACGTCAGTGGGGGAGGCATTTATCTGGAACTTGCCATCTACATCCGTCGTAGTGCCGGCAGTGGTGCCTTTGACGATCACGGTCACTCCGGGCAGTCCCAAGCCGTCTTCGACAGATACTACTGTCCCTGACACAGGAGCTTCTTGCGCGAGTACCATCGTACCATACAAGAGCATCGACAAGGTCAGTAATACTATTCTTTGTAAAATTTTATGAATCATCTTAATTCCATTTAAATTTCGATTGGTTTCTATTTCTACATTTTTGTAGATATCCATTTTCAGGATCTGTTATTGGGTCAAAAGGTTATTTAAGGTTTATTTTATCCATTTAAACGAAAATTAAAATAATCACATAATCACTCGGAATCTATCAGGCCGTACCCTTGTATAAAGATCAACACTTGACTGGCAATTGTTCCTGACCAGATCTTCAATGGGTTCCATCATATCAAATCACATTCAATCTTTCTTGTTCAAAACTTTTGAAGGCCTCTGTCACTCCGCATTTCATTGGGCTTTATGCGAGCTTGATTTCGCAGTGCAGTTTCTTATTCATCTGCCGACAAAAGCCCGGAAGCTTTCCTGAAAATCAGTCGAGCAAATGCCCGTTTTGAACAGTCCAAGCTTCATATATTCCAAAAAAATAAAATCCAAATAATAGGTAATTTCGTACATATCGGCCCGTTTATGCCCTCTGGAGATAGCAATGGCTGTTTTTATAGAAAAAGAAAGGATCCATCATATCCAAGCCGACAGGCTCAGATCGAGGAGATGGGATGATATGGATAAAGGGAATGGACAGGGGTCAATCAGCTCCACGATGTGGATGGACTTTAAAGAAACCAGCGGCAATCAACCAGAAAAATATAGCGAGTGTGTTGTGACATTGGATTTGGGATTTCGCAGTGTTTTAAACAAAAATGGGCCAATACCACCCTAGTAATATTGGCCCGAAAACAGTGTGACACGACACGTATAGCAGCAGCTATTTACAACTATACTAATCCAGCCCCAACTCCTCTTTGAATCGCGATGAATAAGAACTTGGACTCATACCGAAGTGTTTTTTGAATGCTTTTGAAAAGTAATTGGGATCTTTAAAACCCAGTATATATCCCACTTCGGCTATATTGGTCTTATTCTGTTCGATCAGTGACGCAGCCTTTTTCATCTTTAAAGTCAAGATAAAATCCTTTGGTGTCTGATTTGTCCAGGCTTTAAACTTGGTAAACAACAAAGATCTACTTATACCCAGTTCTTCACACAGATGTTGTATATCAAAAAACTCATTGGACAGGTTATCTTTTATAATTTGTATAGCATTCTTCATCATCTCCTCGTCCCTGGAGTTGACACTGACTTCGGAGGAAATAAACTCGCCGGACTCAGCTATCCTCTTTCGCAGCTTCTCATGGGTATTGAGAATATTCCGACACTTCAACAGCAGTTCCCTGAAGTCAAATGGCTTATTGAGAAACTCATCCGCACCGGACTCGAGCCCGTCGTATTTATACACCAAGGATGTCCGGGCGGTCAGCAGAATGAATGGGATATGGCTCGTGCGGATGTCGGATTTGACCTTTTCACAGAATTCTATCCCATCCATGACCGGCATCATCACGTCGCTGATGATCAGATCGGGCTGATCGGAGATCGCATGCTTATAGCCGAGCGCCCCATTTTCTATTAAGACCGTGTTGTAATCCTTGGAGAGCACGCTTTGGACAAAGGCTCCAATCTCCGGATTATCCTCGACGATAAAGACCTTAGGTGCATCCGCCGGCGGACTGATGTGCTCTTCACTTCCGTCCAGCAGATTATTGGGATTCTCGACTTCGGGAATTGCATAGTTGGAGATGTCCTCGCTGTTCAGGAAGGGCGCTATGATCTCCTCATCCGACAAATAGTCCCTGCCCAGACTCATCTCCATCACAAAGTCACTGCCCTTGCCCTCCTCGCTGAACACTTTCAGCTGTCCCTTGTGAAGCTCCATCACATTTTTGGCTATCGCCAAGCCGATCCCCGAGCCTTTCTTAAACTTGGACTTGTTTTCATTGGACGGCACTTCATAGAATCTATCAAAGATCTTGTCCAAATGCTCCGCGGGAATTCCGATGCCGGAGTCCTGCACATGGATCTGGACTTTCGCCCCTTCCAGCATCACGCTCACCTCGATCTTCCCTCCTGACGGAGTATACTTAAATGCGTTGGAGATGAGGTTATAGAGCACCTTTTCCAACTTGTCCCGGTCAAAATAGACCTGGATATCCTCCTGCGAAGTGGTGAACTGATAGTCCAATTCATACAATTTAGCTTGCTGGGAAAAGGACAAAAAGATCTCCTTGGCAAACTTGACGATATTCCCTTCAGCAGCCTGAAGTTTCATCTGTTTGTTTTCCAGCTTTCGAAAATCCATCAGTTCATTGATCAGCTTAAACAGATGGTCGGTGTTTTTCTTGATTACCTGAAGTTGCCTAAAGACCGCGCTGGGCCCTTTATACTCCGAGATCAACTTGTCCAGCGGCGCCGATATCAAGGTCAGCGGAGTCCTGAACTCATGGGAAATGTTGGTAAAAAACTGAAGCTTCTGCTGATTCAACTCCTTTTGGTACATAAACTCCCGGGTCTCCATCTCGAGCTGATGTCGCAGTCGCAGTCTGGAGCGGAAGAAGAAGATAAACACGAACAAAGCCGACAGCACCAGGATGGTGTAAAGCAAATATGCCCAGCCCGTCAGCCACGGGGCACTTTTCATGGTGATCGCCAAGCTGGTGACTTCGGAGCTGATTACGCCGTCCTTGTTTACCCCCCTCACTTCAAACACATAGTCCCCGCCTTTTTGGATGGTATAGGAGACAAAGGGATTGCCCGTCTTGACCCACTCATCCTCCAAACCCCTTAGGCGATAGAGGTAGGTGTTCTTGTCCGAGTTGATATAATTGGGCATGGAGAAGTGGATGGAGAAGATATTCTCATCGTAGTCCAAGGTGATCTCAGAGGTGTATTCGATGGATTGCCCGAGGATCTTCGTGCCATCGTTGACCCGGATCTGTCGGCCGGAGACATAAAACTGGCTGAGGACTACCTGCGGAGCCGACGCCACCTCCACTTGCAGCCTGCTGGGATAGAATGAGGTCACCCCCGATGCTCCACCAAAAAGCATCCTCCCGGAGCTGGTATATATTTTCGCCCCCCGATTAAATTCATTCGGCTGCACTCCATCGTTGCTGTCAAACAACCTGTGTTTTCCGGACACCGGATCATAGGAAACCAGCCCTTCGTCGGTGCTGAGCCAGAGCTTCCCTTCGCTGTCCTCACTGAGTGCAAAAACGCTGGTCACCTTGGGAATTCCTACCGGATAGATCACATCGTCTTTCACATAAAACAGGCCGAAATCATTTGCCGCGATCCAAACCCGGTCTTCTCCCCTGCTTTGCAGGACATCGTGCACGTACAGATTGCTCACCTGCCCATCTTCCATCTTCAATACCTGAAAGTCGAAATTCCCCTCCCTGTATGAGCTGGCGGGCAAAAAACAGATTCCCTTCCCAGTACCGACATACAGATCACCAGCCCGCGTTTTCTGGATCGACCGCACGTTGTTGTTGGGTATAAAAGCCGAATCTACGGCGGCTGTAAAGTGACGAAATTCCTTTTTAGAAGGATCGAAAAGTGTCAGCCCGCGGTTCAACGTACCGATCCAAATCTTGCCATCCGGGGCTTTTTCCAACTCCAGCAATTGGTTAGTGGAGATGCTGCCATTTGGCCTTGACCTCGGATCATAGCGGTATTCCTCAAAGTGTTTGGTCTTCAGATCATAGTGTATCAGGCCTCTATTGAAAGTTGCGATCCATACTTGATGGGAGTCTTCGTAGAGCATATCCTTGACCGACCCGATGTAATTGTCTTCTGCGAGCCTGTTGATCTTCGTAAACTCTTCCTGCCCCGATTGCATCATGTTGATGCCGGCACCCTCCGTGCCGATATAGATGTTGGAATATTGGTCTTCCATAAAGGAACTCACCACGTTGTAGCCGAGCTGGGTACCAAAATGCTCCTGGATTTTCTCAAAATTAAGTTGCTTCTCGCTCCAGAAGTTGATGCCCCCAAAGTAGGTGGAGATCCATACCCCCCCATCGCGATCGGTAAACAAAGCCTTGACGTCATTCCCTTTCAGGCTGTTGGGATTTTGGGAATCATGCCGAATCTGCGCCAGCAGTTTGTGGTTGTTATCCAGTACGTTCAGCCCATCATAGGTCCCGACCCAGAGCCTGTTGTGGTGGTCAAAGGTGATGTCATTTATCTCCTGATTGGTGAGCGGGCTTTCCTCTGCCCTATCCCCATAGCGCTCAAACTGTTCTTCATTTGGCCGGAAATAATACAAGCCTTGCTTCGTCCCTATCCATAGATTTCCGATCAGATCTTCCCTGATACAGGTGATGTCAAAATGCCGTCTTGCTTGAGTGCCTAGAGACTGCGGTGCGTAGGACTTGAAAGTCAATTTATCCCCTACTCTCCCAGTCAACCTGTTGATCCCATCCTGTGTACCCACCCAGATGTCGCCGTTTCGTGTCTTGTAGATTTTGCTGACAAAAGTGGAACTCAGACTTGTCTCGTCCCCGCTCCTGTAGGTATGGATCTTGACCTCTTCCCTTTCTTCATCCAGCACCCGAAGGCCCTCTCTGGTAGCAATCCAAACCTCGGACGCGCCAACTCTCAGCACGTCGTACACGAAGGAAGAAGCCACGGTGACCTTGTCGCCCGGCTCAAAATCATGGGAGGTCTCCAGCACGGGATCAAAGAAACTCAGGCCCTTCTTGCTTCCCACCCAGACACCAGCGCTATCCACCGTGATGGAATAGATGTCATTGATCTTCAAATCATCCACATCACCAGTCTCGCGACGAACGACCGACAGATCATGCCCGTTGTATTTCATCAGGCCATTTCGGGTGCCCAGCCATATCAGTCCCATCTCATCCTGGTCGATGCTGTTTACCGGATTTAGGGAAAAGCCGTCCGAGGTCGGTAGATGGGTGAAAAAGCTAAATGAATTTTCACCTTGACCAAAGGTCAGACTTATTGCGCATAGGAATAGTAGAGAAAGCAAGGATAGCTTAAGCAGCAAGGTCTTTGCGCAAACCAAAAAGGCCTTACACAAACACGCTCCTATCGATGCGTTTTGATAGCTCATATAGCCTTCAATCATTTTGGGTTGTTAATCGACTTTTCGGAAGTCAACTTGTAATAGCTCCTTAATAATGGAGAATTTTTCAGAGAAACTCCAGGTGGCCAAGTTTATAAATCTGCTAAAATTTAGCGACTGACGGCCTTTTTCCCTACTTCCAGAATCTCCAAAAGACAAGGGTTTTTCGTGTCAGTACCGGAGTTGAACAAAACTTTAGTCAAGTACACCCTAAATCCAGACATCGCTGTACTGCCCTATACTGTTTGGCAAATGAGTAAAAACCACCACGACCTCAGAAGGCAGAAAAGGGAGAAGGATATCTATCCCCCTCCCTAAATGGGCGAGCTCTACCCATCTTTGCTGAGCTTTGACGATCTTAACGTACGCTCAGTTTGATTGTGTTCAGGTCTTTTTCCATACTGGAGGTGCCCACAGAGATAGTAAAATCTCCCGGCTCCACCACTTTTTCCATCTTTTGATTGTACAGGGAAAGGTTATCCGGATTCAACTCAAACTCGACCGTTTTGGTCTCTCCGGGAGCCAAGGAAATTCTTTCGAAGCCCTTGAGCAATTTGTCATAGCGACCCACGGAGGCGAAATCATCCCTGATGTACATCTGCACCACCTCATCGCCCTGAAGCTTCCCGCTATTCGTCACATCGACGGATACGGTGGTTTTCTCATTTGGCAGGATTTGTGACTTGGCCAGTCTCAAGTTGGAATACTCAAACTGCGTGTAGCTCAGTCCGAAGCCGAAAGGATACAGCGGAGTCTTATCTGCGAATTTATACTCTCCCTTGCCTGAGCCTACAAAATCGGGTCTTTCGAGATAAGTCACCGGCAGCTGGCCCACAGATCGCGGAAAAGACACGGTCAATTTCCCACCGGGGTTGTAGTCCCCAAAAAGAACTTCAGCCAGCGCATCCCCACTCCTCATGCCGAGGTACCAACTTTCGATGATGGAAGGGACATTTTCGGCGATATAATTGATGGTCAATGGCCTGCCGTTTATCAGGATGACCACCACTGGTTTCCCGGTCTTGACGATCGCCTCGACCAGTTCGTTTTGCACTCCGAAAAGCTCCAAGTCATCTCTGTCAATGCCCTCACCGCAGGTCAGGGTAGATCCACCAACTGCCAAGACTACCACATCGGATTTTTGCGCAGCAGCTATCGCCTCTTGAAAGCCTGCTTTGGAATCGCTGTTGAGACTCGCTCCCTGGGCATAATTGACCTGGATTTTGTCACCGACTTTCTGCTTTATCCCTTCCAACACGGAGGTATAGTAAGGGGGAATGCCGGAATAGCCTCCCATCAGGGTGTATTTTTTACCCTCAGCGACCTCCTCATGGGCGTTGGGGCCAATGACCGCGATGGACTTGATCTTATCCTTGTTTAGAGGCAGCAAGTTGTTTTCATTCTTTAGCAAGACAACCGCCTTCTTTGCTATATCCAGCGCCAATTCCTGGCTTTCCGGAGTGCTGACCACTGGTCTCACTTCGTCGGAATTTTCCTGGTCAAACAGGCCCAGTCTATACTTCATCTTCAAGATGCGGGTCACGCTTTCGTCCACGTATTTGACCAGACTCGGATTGCTTTTCAGCGTGTCCTGCAGCACATTCATGATGTAGGCCGCATCCGCAGGATTTTTCCCGATCACCAAATCCATGTCTACGCCGGTCTGCAATCCCAATACAGCCGCTTCCTTTCTGGATTTGGCGATATAGTGCATGTGATGCAGCCGAGAGACGTCATTATTATCCGAGACCACAAACCCGTCAAAACCCCACTCGTCGCGCAACAAGTCCTGGATCAACCAGGTATTCATGTGACAGGGAACGCCGTTCAGATCCTGATGTCCGGGCATGATGGCACCTACGCCTGCCTCCTTCACCGCTGCCTCAAAGGGCGGCAGATGGATCTCGTATAGCCTGCGTTCGGAGATATCACTAAATCCTCCATTGATGCCGCGGCGGTTTTCGGGATAGGCCACGAAGTGCTTTGCCGTCGCCAGGATATGGTTCTCGTCAAACTTCTCCTTTCCGGTTCCTTGCAGGCCTTCGATGAAAGCCACTCCCATCCTGGACACCAGGTAGGGATCTTCGCCATAGGACTCCTCTACTCTTCCATATCTGCCGTCACCCGTGATGACATCCAAGTTGGGAGAGTAGCAATGCGTGAGATTAGCTGCCCGTGCTTCCTTGGCAATGGCAGTCGTCATAGCCCGGATGGACTCGGGATCCCAGGTCGAACCCAAGGCGATCGCCTGCGGATAGACTGTGGCGCCCGGCAGCCAAAGGCCATGGAGGCACTCGCTGTATCGCATCATCGGAATGCCCAGACGCTCGTTTGGCGGCGCATCCTGCGTCAGTTCCGCCACCTTTTCCTCCAAGGTCATCTGATCCAATAGTTCGGAAACCTTCTTATCGATATCAGAATCGTGCTGCTCGACCATGGCATTGGTCTGACAGGCTGTGAAGACCGCAGCCATCATAAGCGTGCTCAATAGGAGCCTAATATTTCGTCTTACCTGCATAGTGGGTAAAATTTACTGTTGAGTTTATTGTTAATGAACAGCTCAAATAAAGTTCAAGCTTGGCGCACAGAAGTCTGAAAACAGGGTGATTTTGTCCAATCTGGAAGAATATTCACTTCTCATCCCGCAGGAAAAAAGGATTTTACCAAACTGATTTCCAGACTATAAGAAGCAAAAACCTTTTTTCAATCGAACAGAGGATTGGTGGAGATATAGTCCAGCAGCAAGCCTTTGACATCCTCCACACTTCCCGTCTCCAGGCCACCGCCGGTGGCTCCTGTGATCCAGTAGAGCACCATGCCCGCATCGGAACAATCCCATTTGCCTTTCTGGAATTTCACCACGTCATCGACTTCGGCCATCTTGCCGAGAAGCCAAATCCATTGGAGTCGGGGGTCGGGATGGTCTTTGGCCCAATCCCATTGCGGCAGGTCAACTTTGAGGTTTATATTTTGGTCTGGAATCCGAACTTCTTCGACACCGAAATCGAGGATTTGCGCCCAGGAGTAAAAATCCCCCGCGTCGTCATTTGCCGGGTGATGGGTGATCACCTTTACAAACCGGTGCTTTTCCGGATCAGACTCCGACAGCGCCATGCCGATGATGTCGGGCTCGCCTGCCTCCACAATCCACAAGGGATCTGCGGCCGAGGATGCATCGATCGCTTTGGCGAGATCGCTGACGGTCTCTTTCTGCTGCCAAAGTGCATCATAAAAGACCAGCGAATCGTATCCGCCCCAGCGTCGCGCCGTCAGATCGCAAGCCAACTGCATCAGGTGGTGCCGCTCCTTTTCCGCTTTTTCAGAGATCCTGTCACCTCTCACCAAGTCGCAGCTGTGGGAATAATGCACCAATCGCCCGGACAGTCCCGCTGCCCGCAGCAAAGCCAAGGACACGCCCGTACCGCCGAGGTCATCGGGATCGGGGGAATTGCCATCGGCTACGATCGCTATCCTTCCGGCCGGCGGCGCTATCCTGATTTTGTCGCTTTCAGTCGATGTTGAAATAGGGGATGCTGCGAGGATTCCTTCGGGGACGTAGTTGATATCCTGGGTCAGCAGGAATTGATCGAACTCAAATCCATCCTCCCGCATACTGAATTGAATGGTATGAATGCCTGCCTCTGCGACATCGAGAAAGATTTGATGGGGCACGCCGCAGTGTTCTTCCTTTGTCCGCTGCTTGCTTTCCCAGGTCCATTTGTCTTTTCCCTCACACCACTGCATCCGCTGACCGCTCTCAGGCCAGGTCCCGTCTATGCCCACATGGATGCCGTTGTCCTCGCTGCCTGTGGAATAAGCCCTTACCCAGACGTAGTATCGTCCGGGCTTGGTGAATTTCACCGGATAGTGGACTATCGCTATTAGGCCTGGCTGGTCCGAGAAATTTTCCCCACGGATCAACTCATCGTCATGGGTAACCCGAGTGTCCGGCAGGATCTCGAGATATGCCTGCTTGCTGGCACCTTTGGCGTGATTGCCATCCTGATCAGGTGACACGGTAGGCGTATCCAGCTCGGTGGAGAGGTACCATTTCCGCTTTTCTATCAGGGTTTGCTGCGCAAAAGCTTCCGCCTCCACGACTACTAGGCCCTGCTGCTCTTCGGCTACAAGGCCGGTCACTTTTTGTCCCCAAACCGAAGCCGAGATCAAAAGCCCTAAAATTATTGCCGGTACCGTTTTATCTAATTTGATGGACATGCTGAGATGGATTTTTCTGGCAGAAAGTGGCTTGAGCAATAAAGAGAGGCTCATCGTCTCACTCCCGGCTCCACGAGGAGGGAAAGTTCCGCTTGGTCTTTTGGCCATCTTAATATAGTCAACTGCTGCCGGGTTTCATCCCAGATGAAGTCATCCACGGCCCATCTTCCGGTGTTCTTCACGACCTCCAGTCCGGCTTGCTTGAGGGGATCGTGGACTAATACCAGCCCATCTCCCACGCGTAGGGTAAATCCATCCGGATAGTGGCGATTGGCTCCGATGAACAACCTTGAGGCTCCTTTGGAGCTATCAGTCATGAGACTCACGTGAAGCTTGCGCGTGGCAAAGTCAAATTTGAAGGAATGGATGTCTCCTGCGATGGCCTGCGGATAGGGCCGCGCGATGATGTCGGTGATGTACTTTCTCTCTGCCGTTCCCACGCCAACGGAATCGCTGAATATCGCCCAAGTAGATGGCCCGCCGGGCAGAAAGTCCTGCATCACTCTATTTCCCGAAAACCAGGCTTTGATCGTCCCAACTCGGAGGCTGTCAAACAAGTTTACGGTGTAGATGTAGTAGTCCATGTAGTCCCGCTGATCCGCAGCGGATGTATCGGTAGACATCAACGTGGGAAAACCCCACTCCCCGATAAGCATGGGGCCATCTTGGAGTTCTGCCTCTTTGACAAACCGCAACATGGTCGGCCCTATCCATTGTTTCTTGTTTTGATAGATATGCGGGGTAAACACCACATCCTCGCGGTCGATGGCCTTGGTGATCTCCGCGTATTGATTGTGGTTGATCGCGTCGCCCTTATTCATAAAGATCGCCTGGCAGTACATCAGTTTTCCCTGATCCACCTTGCGATACGCATCGATGATTTTTTGGTAGATCGGGACGAGGTAGTCGTTGGTCAGATCTGTATAGGAGATCTCCATGTCGTACTTTCTGGGCTCGTTGACCAGATCATAGCCCTTCACGGCCGCGTTGTCCTTGTATCGGACCCAGATGTTTTTCCAGGCATCGATGTAGGTTTCCTGTTCTCCGTCTTCGTTTCGGTAAAACTTCTCCCAGTTGAAGCCCCTCACTCCGTACACGGTCATCTTGAAGACGGTCTTGATCCCGTGCTTGTGTCCCAGGTCGACCAGACTGTCCAGCTTGAGCAGATAATCGGGCGAAAGTTTCCCGCCGGGAAAGGTGCTCAGTTTACCCAACTCCAGCCGGATTACCTGATAGTTGGCGCCCATCCTCACCATCCTCAGGTAGTCGTCAGGGGTGTAAAAAAGCTCGCCCACCGCATCGTTTGTACTCACTACGAAGCCCCTCGGGATCACATGTCTGCCGTTTTCATCTTTTATGGCACTATCGGTTTGTGAAAATGATTGAAAAACGATACAGCTAAGTACTGCTGAAATTATCCAAATCTTCTTTGTGATCATATTCATAATTATTTTTGCCTACCACCTGATGGAGTTGCCCAACCCTGCTAAAGTAGTCCCCATCACAAAGTCAAAAATCCAGAATGAAGGTAATAATGTCCAATGTTTGGGCAGGACAGAAAAACTAGTAGGAGCTGTTTCAAAAAATCTGCGTGTGGCTACATCAACGACGACATCAAAAATCTTATACTCAAAAAAACTTGTCTACTGGAAGTAAACCAGCAAATGAACTACCTGCTCAGCGTCTGGAATTTCACCACCGCCAAAGGTTTTTCCATTGCTTTGATAGATTACGGGAATGACAAGGCCAGCCTGATCAGTCAGGATGCAGGACGGATGAGTCTTGGTCAAATTAATCACTCCATCTTCTCCGGACTTCAGTACGTTTTCAATTCCATTTGAGGATCCTAACGGAGGCTTGATGGCATAACCAAAATCACCCCCAGAAACGCTTTCACCCACCTTTCCCCCGTCTGGGTGTAGTCAAATCTTCGTCGGGACTGGGTGAAGTTTGCAACTTCACCCTAATATCCCTGCCAATTTCCAATTGGCCAGGACACTTTCATCACCAATAATCTACTTCTATTAAGCCATTTAGGCCTGAATAATTTCTGGCACTGGAATATAGGTAGTCTTCGGCATTTTCGACCAAGCCTGCCCTAACGGGATTTTCATGAATGTACTTCATCCGACTCTCGATCATCTCAGGCCGATACAATTCTATCGCATGATTTTCATGCGTCCAAAACTGCAAATCGCCTGAACGCTTATTAAACTCCGCATGATACTCAAAAATCATCTTCAACCATTCCCTCCTACTTTCCTGCGGATTCTCTAGGATCATTTTCAATAACTTCTTGCTGGTAAACTTCTTGAAATCTCGCACCCAATCCGACAATTCCCCGTCCTTTTGCTGAACTACCAAATGAATATGATTGCTCATGATAACATAACCATATACGTACAATCCCTTTTCTATTCGGCAATACGAAAGGTTTTCCAAAATAAAATCCCGATATGCCTTTCTTGTAAAAACATCAGCCCAACCAACCACTTGAAAAGTAAGAAAATAGGGCATTTCTTGATCCCTAATCTGGTAGGCTTCTCCCATAAAAAATGTTTTTTGACAGTAGCAAATTCCAAATTTGTATCGATAGAAAGGCGTAATTGCAAATTACGCCTAGGCAACGCCATTCCAAAAATTCAACCTTGAACTACACTCAGAGCAGGAAAACACGTGAAGGAAAACCATCTTCAAGAAAAGCAAGTGGGAAAGATCTACGAATTGGCCAAACTGGCTTTGGCAAACGCCAAATAAAAAGCCTTCCGGATTTTCTCCGGAAGACTTCTTACATTTGCTTTGACAGAAAATCACCCCGTAAAATACGCGTCCAGCTCGGCCATCATCTCGGCTTTTTCGCGGAGGTCTCGGATGATCTTCCCTTTCTCCAACAACACGATCCGATCACAGATCTCGGTCACGTGGTTTAGGTCGTGGCTGGAAATCAAAAAGGTGATTTTTGAATTTTCCTTTTCTCGCAAAATCAGCTTTTTCAGGCGAATCTGCGAACTGGGGTCCAGATTTTCAAAAGGTTCATCCAGCAACACCACTTCCGGATTTCCCATCAGCGCGGCAGCGATACCGACTTTCTTCAGGTTGCCTTTGGACAGATCGCGGATGTACTTCTTTTTCCCCAATACCTCATCGTTGAAAAACTCAGTAAACTTATCCAAGTGCAGTTTCAAGTCGGCAACCGATAGGCCATAGATAACACGAAGCGTTTCGAAATATTCGTCCGGAGTGAGGTAGGCCAGCAACATATGCTCATCAAGATAGGCGCCGGTTTTGGCTTTCCATTCCTCAGTTTTGCTTACATCCTCTCCATTGATGGTGACAGATCCTGTCGTCGCCCTCACTAAATCAAGCATGATCCGAAACAGGGTGGTCTTACCTGCACCGTTGTTTCCCACGAGTCCAAAGCACTCTCCGCTGGAAATCTCGAGGGCGGACACATCCAGGACGACGGCTTCTTTGTATTGTTTTTTGAGTTGAGATAGCTGAATCATAGTTCTTGACGGAAGGAGGATGAAATTTCGTAGCGGTTGGCGAGGATGCGGTTGATGTTGATTGTGGAAAGACGCTTAAATCCGAATATCCCCAAGACACCTGTCACTCCCAGCGCCAGGAGACCGGCGTAGTCGTTGAAAAGCAATGAAAACGGCACATAAATCAAGTACGGTCCTAGCATCATGGGAATCATAATGAGGAACTGAGCCGCACCAACGCCCTCGTAGTTGAACATCGCTCCTTTGTTGAGATCCATGGGTTTTGGCTTCCAAAGTGCAAGGTAGATAATCACGTGAACCAGTATCCCGACATTAAACAGGAAAGTCGCGAGGTGGATCAGGAGAAAATGCCATCCGAAGTACGCGTAGGGAACGGAGGCAAGGAAGCAAATCAGGGAAATCGAGAGAAAGAGCAGGTATTTCCCCTTCACCAAAGCTTCTATTCCGCCCCGTTGATTGAGATAAAAATCAAAATTGGACGAATTCCAACTAAGAAACAACTGACCATATTGGATCATGAAAATCCCGGTGATAAAAACTCCCACAAAGATGAAAATGAAGCTAAATCCATCCTCGGTAGTGTAGGCGGGATTGTTGTAAAAGATCAAACCGTACAGCAGGAAGAAAGCCGTCAACATCAGAAAGGTTCGGCTTTTCTTGTGACGGACAATCAGCTTCCATTCAACGTTGGCGAACTCCCCTGCCAGTCCAAATCTGGCAAAAAAGCCAATGGACTGATTGACAAATCGTACGTCCTCCTCTGTAGAAAGGTCCTCCAAATAGGCATGGGACACATAAAACCGATAGCAAAGGAAATATGCAATCCCCATCGCTACCAGCGCCCCGACTACCGGAATGGGACTGACCAGGGCATAGGCAAACACCGGCTGCACCAGCTCGCCCAGATTAAACCAACCCATGTAGCTCGACCCAGCCCCAGCAACCAAAACAATGAAAACACCAACCAATCCGATCAGACTGTCCTCAAAGCGCTGCTTAAACCACAGCATAAACCAATGCAGGGCCCAGCTCGCCAGTGCGATCGTAGCAACCCAAGACAGTGCGCCAAAGCCGCCATAGGTTTCGCTGATCACTTGGACGGCGAATGGCGTCACCAGCAGAATGGCGATGATATTCAGCGCAGAGACGAATGATCGAGTCAGGAGCATCTGGATGATCCGGCTCTTGCCGATGGGCAGATGAAGCAAACTCTCCAGCTCGACCACCGGCAGTTTTTGGATAAAATATCGGTAAAGAAACTCCCCCAGAAAAAAGTAAATGATGAAGCTATTGACCAAGGCAATGTGATCTTGATCCGGAGCTACTTTCTCTAGGATAAATTTGAGCAAGACACCGATCCCGACTACGTAGCTCAACAGCAACACCATCAAAAACCCAAGCAGGATATTGGCCAATAGGCTTTTTGCAAAAGAAGTAGAGCGAAAGCTCTTCAGAAACTGTAATCGGATGAGGGTAAAAAACATGCGTAAAAGTTGGGTTAGATTACCTGATGAGAATATTTCTTATCCGTTAATTTCCTTGGCGGTTTTCTCCGGAGAGGTGAGCGAAAGCGTTCATCGTCAAAAGAAAGAGCCCCCGGAAAACCGACTTCAGCGCCCTAATCAGAAATCATCGTTGATCTCCAGCCAATAACCATCGGGATCCTGGATGTAGATCTGCTTGACCCCATCCACCCGATTGGTGACCTCGCCTTTGACTCCGGCCCAGCTTTCAAAGGGGTAATTTTTGTCTTTCATATTTTGGACAAAAGACTCCATGTCTGGAATGCTGAAGCAAAGATGATTGGTTTTGGACTTTTCCTTTGGCACATCCTTCACTTCAATCAGGTGAAGTGCCGATCCACCGCCGATATCGTACCAGGCGTGTATGCCGTCTTTGAAGGGCTCTTCGATTTCTTTCAGAGAAAGGACGTTTTGGTAGAAGTCCATGCCTTTCTTCAAATCTGAAACATGCACTGCAATATGGTTGACCTTGATCTGCGCAAAGGAGCTGAACGAAAACAGAACAAGCGCGAGGGTTAGTATTTTTTTCATGGCATTATGGGGTTTACTCTTCGATAATAGTTTTTTTTGGCCAAAGGCTCAGGATTTTCAATAAAATTGAAGCAAATCTCTATTTATAAGTCGACTTTAAGATTTGCCGAGAAAAGGAATTTGCAGGTCAGATTAAAAATCATCATTCACTTCTATCCAATAGTTATCTGGATCTCTGAAAAAGATCTGCCGAATTCCATCCGGCCTGACATGAATCTTGCCCTGCTCTCCTGCCCAGTCCTGAAAAGCGCAATTTTTTCTTCTGAGGTTTTCGATGTAGTCATCCATATTCGCCACACTGAAACAGAGGTGATTGGTTTTGGATATTTCCAAAGGAGGAACCAAATGAAGTTCCTCTATCAGATGAACAGAAGCTCCACCGCCAATGTCATACCAGGCATGCAGCCCATCTTTGAAAGGTTCATCGATCTCCTGAAGTCCCAGGACGTCGGCAAAGAAAACCTTGCTACGCCCCAGATCAGCTACGTGGATGGCGATATGGTTGATTTTGATTTTTGAATTATTAGTCATAAAAAATGATTAAAGAGCCAAGCAGGCTCACTCATGTCCTAAGGTCGGGCCAAATTTTTAAAAACAAAAAAACCAATCCGATATGGATTGGCTTTCTCAATAGTTTGGCAAACAAAGTTACTCTTCGATTCCGGGCATCTTCAATGTCTCCGCCATGGAGATTCGATCCGCTTCTCCGAAGAGATTCATTGCTTGTAGGTACACTTCATTAATATCATTAACCACTCGGTAAAACGCATTGTCATCATAGATCTGCCGTCCCAAATGTGCCTTCACCAAGATTCTAAGATATTCTTTCGACTTGGCAAAATCCTTGGCATCAAACTCCACTTTGCTCTTTTTCCCAAACTCCACCAAATCCATCAACATGGCATCACTTACGGTGTAGTCGGAGTAATATTGATCCAAGCTCATGGACGAGAAGCTACTCTTGTTTTTGGTAACAAAGTCAAGGATGTACTCTCTGGAAGCATCGGTATTGAATAGTTTGTTGACGTAAACGCTGTTCATCGTCGTATCCAACGGCACGAAATAGTCCGGCATGATGCCTCCGCCTCCGTAGACGGTTCGACCTTTCTTGGTTTCGTATTTCAGACTGTCATTAAACTTGATACTATCCGCAGAGAAAAACTCCCCATGGGTGTAGCGATTCATCAAATCCGTTTCATAGGCGTCATAATTGGAATCATAAGGCTTCTGGATCGATCTTCCAGAGGGAGTAAAATACCTCGCGATGGTCAATCTCAGCTCTGCTCCGTCTGACAAATCAATCGGCATCTGAACAAGTCCTTTGCCAAAAGAACGTCTGCCGACAATCAGTCCACGGTCGTTGTCCTGAATCGCTCCGGCCAAAATCTCTGAAGCCGACGCAGACCCCTCATTGATCAAGACGATCACAGAACCTTCCTCAAACATGCCCGGCTTGAACGCAAATGCTTTTTGGCTGTACTGGCTAACTTTCCCGACTTGAGAAACGATCACGTCACGGTCTCCCAAAAGTTCATCAGCCATATTGATCGCCGCTCCCATGTATCCGCCGGGATTTCCCTGAAGGTCAATGATGAGTTTTTTCATTCCCTTTGCTTCCAATTCGGCAAGGGAAGTTTTGAATTCCTCGTAGGTGGTCGCCGCAAATCGGCTTACCTTGATATAGCCGATCTCCTGATTGACCATATAGGCAGCGTTGATGCTGTATTGAGGGATTTTATCCCGGGTGATCTCATAGGAAATCAGCTGGGGTTGATTTCTTCGTTTGATGTCCACGGTGACTTTTGAGCCTCTTGGGCCTCTCAGATAGTCAAAAACATCCCGATTGGTGATGCCAATTCCCGCTACGGTTTCCCCGTCCACCGTGATGATCTGATCTCCGGATTGGATTCCCAGCGCCTCTGAAGGACCGCCGGTCAAAGGAGCAACCACGTAAATGGTATCTCTGATAATTCCGAATTCAACACCGATTCCATCAAACTCTCCCTCCAATTGAGACTGGGCCAGGGAAGCGTCCCGTGCCGGGATATAGCTGGAGTGCGGATCTAGATTCTCAAGCATTTTGGTAATCCCATATTCCACGAGTTCATTCGTGTTTACGCTATCGACGTAGTCACGATTGATATAGGTCATGATTTCCTGAAGCTTGTATAGCGCAGCTCTCAAATCGTTTTGATTGCTCTTCGGCTCAGCAAAGGTCGCTCCGATCCAAATCCCCGCAGAAATTGCTAGGGCAAGAATGATCGGCAGCCGGATTTGTGATTTGGTATTCTTAGTCTCGCTCACTTTTTCTCTGATTTTGTATTCAATTAACTCAAACTACCGATAAATGATCCAAGAAGGAAACTGTTTTTAGATAAAATTAACGATTGTTTGTACGACCGGGATCGCTAAAGGTCAGATTTATTCCCCTTTTTCCTCCAAAAAAATTAATTTTGTGCGATGTACTCGAATCGGGATTTCGAAAAGTCTTCTGTAGGTGAATTAGTTTCGGAAAACTATGTTTTCGCGGCTGTGCTGCATTATTTCGGAATCAGCTTTTATCAGTACCCGACCGATTCTTTGGAAAAAGTCTGCCGCAGACACAAAGTCAATCCTAGGACGCTGATCGCTGAATTGGAGTCTTGGGCAATGCGGGTCGACCCTACTCCCGAAGAACTCTACCTCAACCCCATTGAGCTGCTCGTCGCGTACCTCAAAAAAAAGCACTATTTCTTCGTCCGTCAGGAGCTCCCTTTCCTGTCCAATCTCATTTCTGGCATTCAGCCCGAGCAAAATTTTGGTGCTTTAATGGCTGATCTCCGAATCATGTTTCCGCTTTTTGTGGAGGATTTCATCCATCACATCCACGAGGAGGAAAGCCGTCTATTTAAGCGGATCGAAATCCTCCAGGACATCGAAGACGGACACTACCGGATTCAGGATGCGTTGACAATCCTGGAGAAAGATCCGATTCATTTGTTGGCCGATCAGCATGAAATTCACGATGATGAAATGGAAGGAATCAGACGGTTGACCCGGGATTATTTTCTGGAAGAGAGCGCACCGTTGACGATGAAAGTACTCTATCACGAGCTACAAAATTTCGAGAAGGAACTCGCCATCCACGCCAAGATCGAAGACGAATTGCTTTTCCCAAAAGCAGTAGAATTGGAAAAGGAAGCGCTTCGCACCATCCGAAAAAAAATCCGCACCAACTGATGCCCAGAGTTCTAGCCATTGACTTGGGAACTAAGCGAACGGGTTTGGCGGTTACCGATCCGCTGAAAATCCTAGCCAGTCCGCTGGAAACCATCGAGACTGGTCAGTTGATGGCTTTTCTCAAGGCCTATTGTGCCAAAGAAGAGGTCGAAGCCTTGGTCCTCGGACTGCCTACCCGGCTCAACGGCCAGGACAACGAAATGACTCCAAGGGTAATAAAGCTGAAAGAAGAACTTGATAAAGCTTTCCCCGAAAAAAAAATAGCCCTGGTGGATGAACGGTTCACCTCCAAGATGGCCATGCAGAGTATGATCGCCATGGGTAGCAAAAAGAAAGACCGCAGAGAAAAGACCGGAAATCTGGACAAAGTCTCCGCGGCAATCATATTACAATCTTACCTCGCACAACAATGATTTACCCGATAGTCGCCTACGGCAATCCCATCCTCAAAAAAGAAGCGGAAGATATTCCAGAGGGCACTGATCTGACAGCGCTGATCAACGACATGTATGCCACGATGGACTTTGCCAGCGGAGTTGGACTCGCTGCGCCGCAGATCAACCAAGGCGTCAGACTGTTTGTAATCGACAGCAGCCTGATGCTGGACGAAGACGATGAGGAAAAAGGAATCCGTCGTGTCTTCATCAACCCGATTATCGTCGAGGAATATGGTGACGACTACGGTTTTGAGGAAGGCTGCCTCAGCATTCCAGAGGTGCGTGCAGAGATCATCCGCCCGGACAAACTCACATTGGAGTACTTTGACGAGAACTGGAATCTGAAGGAAGAGGAATTCTCCGGCATGACTGCCCGCGTGATCCAACATGAATACGATCACCTCGAAGGCATACTTTTCATCGACTATCTCAAAGGCTTGAAAAAGCGAATGATCCAAGCTAAATTGATCGATGTCAGTAAAGGCAAGATCTCTACAGACTACCGAATGATTTACCCTTTGAAATAATGGGAAGAAGCCCCGAACTCCGCGTCGCGCTCGTGCAGACAGACCTTCATTGGCAGGATAAGACTGCCAACCTGGCGATGCTGGAAGAGAAAATTTGGGACTTAAAAAAGAAAGCCGATTTGATTATCCTTCCCGAAATGTTTCCGACGGGGTTCAGCATGGAGGCTGCAAAAATCGCTGAGCCGATGAATCTGACGGTCTGTAAATGGATGAAGCAGATGGCTGCGCAGACCAAAGCCACCATCACCGGAAGCGTCGTGATTTCAGAGGGAGGCAAATATTACAACCGCCTCCTTTGGGTCAATCCGGATGGCTATACCGAACACTACGACAAGCGACACCTTTTCAGAATGGCCAATGAAGACCGGATTTTTTCTCCCGGTCTCAAGCTCCCCGTTTTCAACCTTAAAGGCTGGGAAATCTGCCCGCAGGTTTGCTACGATTTGAGATTCCCGCTTTGGTCGAGAAATCGATGGGAAAACAATGTCGCCAGTTACGACGTCATTTTCTACATCGCCTCTTGGCCGGCCGCACGGGTCTCCGCTTGGGATGCGTTGCTCCCCGCCAGAGCCATCGAAAACCTCTCCTATTCCATTGGCGTGAATCGGATCGGCTCCGATGGCAACGGCATCGCCTACTCCGGACATTCAGCCGCCTATGACTTTAAAGGAGAAAAAATCTCCGATTTGGGAGAAAAAGACCAGATCCAAATCATTACTTTCTCTGCGGAAAAGCTGACCGAATTCCGAACGAAGTTTCCCGCCTGGAAAGACGCAGATGAGTTCCGAATCCTTTGAAATCCATTCAGCTTTAATTCCCGGACTTTACGCCACCGGGGTTTGAAACAAGCCTAATTTTTGTATTTTAGGCGCCAAATTTCACACCCTGTTTTATCTTTTTCAACGGACGGCCTTAGCCAAAAGCCCGAAAAGCAAAGCAGGTAAATCCTTTTTAGCATCCAATTGAAACTATGAGTGATCAAACTCCAAAAATCCTCTATACGCTGACCGACGAGGCTCCTGCCTTGGCTACGTATTCCCTCCTTCCGATTGTACAAGCCTTCACCAAGTCTGCTGGTGTGCAGGTCGAAACGAGAGACATCTCGCTTTCTGGCCGGATTATTTCCACCTTCCCCGAGTATCTGAAGCCTGAACAAATCATAAATGACGACCTCGCCGAACTGGGCAAAATCGCCACCACGCCAGAGGCCAACATCGTGAAGCTTCCAAACATTTCCGCTTCCGTGCCTCAGTTGAAAGCTGCCATCAAAGAACTCCAGGCTCAAGGATATGCACTTCCCGACTACCCGGAAGAGCCGAAAACCGAAGAAGAGAAAAACATCAAGTCCAAATACGACAAGATCAAAGGTTCCGCAGTAAATCCTGTTCTTCGCGAAGGAAACTCAGACCGAAGAGCTCCTTTGGCGGTGAAAAACTACGCGAAGAAACACCCTCATTCCATGGGTAAATGGGCTTCGGACTCCAAGTCACACGTGGACAGTATGACGGAAGGCGACTTCTACGGAAGTGAAAAATCAGTAACTCTCGATTCAGAAACCACCGTTTCTATCGAGTTGGTTGGGAAAGACGGTAAAAAAGAAACCTTAAAATCTGGCTTGAAGCTGTCCGAGGGTGAAGTCATTGACGCATCAGCATTGAGCATCTCTGCGTTGAAGGCTTTCTTGAAAAAAGCCAAAGCCGACGCAAAAGCTAAAGGTGTTTTGTTTTCGCTTCACCTGAAGGCGACTATGATGAAGGTCTCCGACCCGATCATCTTTGGACACGCAGTGAAAGTGTTTTTCGAGCCGGTATTTGCGAAACATGCTGCCACTTTCGAATCAATCGGAGTGGATGTAAACAACGGTTTTGGAGATTTACTTGCCAACCTGGAGAAACTAGACGCCGATAAAAAAGCCGAAATCCTCTCAGACATCGATGACTGCTACGCAGAAAGTCCAGAAGTAGCCATGGTTAATTCCGACAAAGGAATCACCAACTTACACGTACCCAGTGACGTGATCATCGACGCATCCATGCCAGCGATGATCCGCAGCTCTGGCAAGATGTGGGACAAAGGAGGAAAACTCCAGGATACAAAAGCGGTCATTCCAGACAGATCTTACGCCGGAGTTTATCAGGCGACCATAGATTTTTGCAAGGAAAACGGCGCTTTCGATCCAGCGACGATGGGCAGCGTGCCAAATGTCGGCTTGATGGCTCAAAAGGCTGAAGAGTACGGCTCGCACGATAAGACTTTTGAAATTCCTTTTGCCGGCAAAGTGAACGTAGTAAATGCTGCTGGCAAAGTGTTGCTTTCGCATGAAGTGGAAGCCGGAGATATCTGGAGAATGTGCCAGACCAAAGACGCTCCGATTCAGGACTGGGTGAAGCTTGCCGTGACACGCGCCAGACTTTCCGGCACTCCAGCTGTCTTTTGGCTCGATCCGCTGCGAAGTCACGATGCTGAGCTGATCAAAAAAGTAGAGAAATACCTTCCAAACCACGACACTGCAAGTTTGGAAATCCACATCATGCCTCCCGTAGAAGCGACCATCTTCTCCTGCCAAAGAATCAAAGAAGGAAAAAACACGATCTCTGTGACCGGCAACGTACTCAGAGATTACCTGACCGATTTGTTCCCGATCTTGGAAGTAGGAACCTCTGCAAAGATGCTTTCCATTGTTCCACTGATGAACGGCGGAGGCCTGTTTGAGACCGGAGCCGGTGGATCTGCACCGAAGCATGTGGAGCAATTCACCCAAGAAGGGCACCTGAGATGGGATTCTTTGGGCGAATTCTTGGCGCTTGCGGTTTCTTTGGAGCACTTGGGGCAGACTTTCAACAATCCTGAGGCATTGCTTCTCGGAGAAACCTTGGATACTGCAACCGGCAAGTTCCTAGACAACGATAAGTCCCCAGCGCGCGTGGTTGGCAAGTTGGACAACCGTGGCGGTCACTTCTACTTGGCGCTTTATTGGGCTGAGGCACTGGCTGCGCAAACCAAAAACGCTGGACTTCAGGCGAAATTCGCGCCGATTGCAAAAGCTTTGGCAGAAAATGAGGACAAAATCGTCGAGGAGTACAACAGCTCTCAGGGCAAGCCGGTGGACATCGGCGGATACTTCAGGCCCGACGTTGCAAAGACCGCGAAAGCCATGCTACCAAGCGAGACTTTCAACGAGATCTTAGCGAAACTGGCCTAAGCCATTTCATAACATTTAAGGATAGAGCCAGGTGAAAGTCTGGCTTTTTTTGAATACTACGCTCCAAGGGTTTTAGATCCCTTGGAGCGTTTTACTTTTTAGTGTCGGCAAACTTTATCGATCGCCCAGAAACGTGAGGTGCATAAATTCAGTTTTGAAACTCTTTGAAAATAGGGACTGTTCTATTTTCGCAATCCAAAGTAAAATTTTCAAATACGAAATCGTTTGAAATCGAAATCAATGTCATTCCCAATTTCGTGTGGGGAAAGAAGTTTGGGGTAACCGTTAATTTGTAATAACTTAGCCTGCCGCTGGGAAATTTTGACCTAAGATGGTCTCCTGTCGAGTTTTTGGAATCAAACCTATATTCAAAATCAACAATACTTATGAGCAAGATTAAAGTAGGAATCAACGGATTCGGAAGAATCGGACGCCTCGCTTTTCGCGTAGCGCAAGAAAGAGAAGACATCCAAGTAGTAGGCATCAATGACTTGATTGACGTCGAGTACATGGCCTACATGCTAAAATACGACTCGACGCACGGCCAATTCAAAGGCACTGTCGAAGTAAAAGACGGCTCCCTGATCGTCAATGGTAACACCATCCGTGTAACTGCTGAAAAAAGCCCAGCTTCGCTAAAATGGGGCGAAATCGGAGCTGACTATATCATCGAATCTACAGGTATCTTTTTGACAAAAGAAACCGCACAAGGACACATCGACGCAGGGGCCAAGAAAGTAATCATGTCTGCTCCGTCTAAGGACGACACACCGATGTTCGTGATGGGCGTAAACGAAGACGCCTACACTTCAGACATGGTTTTCGTGTCTAACGCATCTTGTACCACCAACTGCCTTGCACCAATCGCCAAAGTCCTAAATGACAACTGGGGTATCGAAGAAGGTTTGATGACTACTGTACACGCGACTACAGCAACTCAGAAAACCGTCGATGGCCCATCTGCCAAAGACTGGAGAGGTGGACGTGGCGCCGGCCAAAACATCATCCCATCCTCAACTGGTGCTGCTAAAGCTGTAGGAAAAGTAATCCCTGAGCTAAACGGCAAATTGACTGGTATGGCGTTCCGAGTTCCTACTCCGGACGTTTCTGTGGTTGACTTAACTGTGAGACTGAAGAAGCCCGCGAAATACGCTGAGATCTGTGCTAAAATGAAGGAAGTATCCGAGACTACCATGAAGGGTGTGCTTGGCTACACGGAGGATGATGTCGTGTCTAACGACTTCATCGGTGATCCGAGAACTTCCATCTTCGATGCCGGAGCTGGAATCCAACTTTCTGACACATTCGTGAAAGTAGTTTCATGGTATGACAACGAGTGGGGCTATTCCAACAAGGTTGTTGACTTGCTCGCCTTCATCGCGAAAAAATAATTATCAAAAGCCCCGAAGATTTCGGGGCTTTTTTCGTTTCAAAGGATGAGTTAATGCAAACCAAATCATAGCTTTTGGTTACGACTTAAACATCTGACTATGTATCTGCCATTTTTTCCATTGAAGCTAGTGGCTTTCCCCGGAGAGGAGCTCAACCTGCATATTTTCGAGCCCAGGTATCGACAGCTCATTGCTGACGTAGAGGAGACTCGGAAAAGCTTTGGAATATGCGTCTATCTAAACTCGCTGAGCGGGTTTGGAACAGAGGTGGTTCTAGAGAAAATAAACAAACGCTACGAGGATGGCCGCCTGGACATTCAAACCCGCGGACTGAGGCCGTTCAAAATCCTGAGTTTCGATAACCCCATGGAGGGAAAGCTCTATGCCGGCGGAACAATAGCCTACCTGAACGACGATCCTAAAATCCCCGAGTTCCTCCATCATGAGTTCATCTTCTACCTGAAGGAAATGCTTCATCTCTTGAACTACCAGGGAGACTTTGATCCTGACGCCGTCAACTCCTACACCTTCACCCACAAGCTGGGGCTGAAACTGGAGGAAGAGCTGGAGTTGCTTCAGCTGGAGTCAGAGAGCCAGCGAACTGAGTATTTGATCAAACATTTCAAGAGGATGATTCCAGTGATCAAGGCCGTGGAACTGGCGAAAGAAAAGATCAAACTCAACGGGCACTTCAAGCACTTGGATCCTTTGAACTTCTAGCGATCCCAGAAGTGTCTACTGGCTCTTTATCTTTGCTATCGGCGAAAGCACGGCCGTTTGCTCCGAAGCTAGATCCTCGTCAAAGTCATCAACCGGAAATCCATCACTGTTCCACTCGGAATCTCCAGTGCTTTGAGCTTGAGTTGCCCTGCTCCCTTCTTCAGCCTGATCTTCCCCATCGTCATCTTACCCCAGTTTTGCTCATACGATTCTTGTCTCGGTGAGCGGTCTTGATCAGCCCCGACCAATTGGGAGTCCACGGCTCTACTAATTCGACCTTCCAGTAAGTCAGCCCCCATGCTCAGTTGAATTTGAGAACCTATTTTATCCGGTTCACAGGTGTAGTATATCTCCACCTCAAACTCTCCATCTGCCAGCACCTCTACGTCCCAAGTAAGACTGTCGGACAGCGAAGTCCAATTGGTGTAAAAGGAGCTGTTTGGGTGCCGACTGGATCTTTTGACACCCCCGTGACCGACGGCATCCCGCGCCGGAAGTTGGTTAAATCGGAAATCGGGATGACCTAACGCAAAGCTCCTCAAATCCTCCTCAGGCAGCTCTGTGGCCACTTCTGCGATCCATTCTCTTTTCGCAGAAAGCATCTTTGCATGAATTTGCGGATGCTCTACTGTCACCACTTTGTACTGCCCTGGATCAGCCTTCAGGTCAAAGAGTTGGTCTTTTTCATCCAAAATGAAATTCTCATCACGAACGCTTGTTTTCCCTGCCCAGTGAGAAATCACATACCTGTTCTCCCAAGACGCAGACTCGCCCAAAAGTAAAGGAGAAAGATCTTTGCCATCGAGGGTTTTCTTTGATCCATGCTCAATTTTTGCCAGGGAAGTCAGAGTTGACAAAAGGTCGATTGCGCTTGCTACTTGGGGAATCTTTTTTCCAGCTTCCAGCTTCCCCTTCCACTGGATAAACAGCGGACTTCGGACTCCACCTTCATCGACGGATCCCTTTTTACCTTTCATCTCCCCATTCCAGCGCGATCCGTTTGGACCGTTGTCAGACAAGTAAATTACAATCGTGTTATCCAACAACCCCAACTGTCCAACCTTTTCCATCAAGCGACCAAGGTTCCAATCGATGTTTTCGACCATTGCATAGGCCGCCCGACTGTGGTCGAGATCCTCCTGATCGGTATAGCGATGGCTGCTGAGTGGTTTGCCTTTGAACCTCTCCCAATACGGCATCGGCACCTGCATGGGGCTGTGCGGCGTGTTATAGGGCAAATAGAGGAAAAATGGCTTGTCACGGTTTGCTTCCGCAAAATCAATCGCCTTGTCCGTCAGGTCATCGATGATAAAACCCTTGCCAGCGACTACCTCACCGTTACGCTCCAGCATCGGGTCAAAGTAATTTCCCCAATGCCCCGAACAGAAGCCGTAGAAATCATCAAATCCCCGGCCGTTGGGATGATAGGGATATTGTGCGCCGCTATGCCACTTGCCATAGGCCGCAGTTTGGTAACCGTTTTCTTTGAAGATATCAGCAATGGTCGTTTCGTCCAAGTCCATTCGCTCTCCGCCTTCGGAAGTGGAATATACGCCGGCCCGAACATGGTACCGACCAGTAAGCAACTCGGCACGCGTGGGGGAGCAGACAGGGCTCACGTAAAATTTATCAAAAGAAACTCCATTTTTGGCTAGCAAATCGATATTGGGGGTGGACAGGTCCGGGTTTCCAGAGCTACTCAAATCTCCCCAACCCTGATCATCGGTCAGGATCAGGATAATGTTTGGACGCAGCTCTTGAAAGTCCTCTCGAGGGATTGAGTCTGCCAAAACCGTGACATGCGGCAAAAGAGTGAAACACAAAGCACCAAAAAACAAAAGTGCCGGCAGTCGGAAGGGTAGGTATTGGGTTTTTTCCATGGTTTTGAAAAGGTAAAAAACATGATTCCTAAAACCCAATCTGCCAACCTAAAACTTAACAAGCGGGTGAAACTCGGGTTCTGCTTAATTTTGGAATCGGTAAGCACGAAGTTACTTTCCCTCGAACTCGATCAGTTCGAAACGATTTCCCCAAGGGTCTCTAAAGAAACACCGGTCTCTCCCCTCAATCCGGGAAGAAAATGCAATCTCTATCCCCTGATCCGCCAAAAATGTCTTTGCCGCAGCAAGATCATTGACTTCAAAGGCAGGATGTCTACCAGAAACCCGAGTATCTATATCTTCTTCTCGAATATGCAGCTCTGCATCTCCCATCGCAAACCACAAAGCACCATTGGGATGTTCACCTGAAATTTCTGGCAACTTCAGTCTTTCTACATAAAATTCCCGTGCTGCAGCCCTTGCCCCCAGAGGGACACAGATCAACACATGGTCAATTCGTCTAAAATCTATCACGAGATAATTGTTTAAAAGTGATGATTGCGTAAATCTAAACCACAATCTTCGTCTTCCCTAGCGTCGAGTTTATTCATCCACCCAACGATAAATCTTAGCTCTTTGCCGTGGTAGAACCAAATGGCCAAAAACACAAAAAGCAGACCTAATGGCCTGCTTTTGTGATCCCGCTGGGATTCGAACCCAGGACCCATACATTAAAAGTGTATTGCTCTACCAGCTGAGCTACAGAATCTACTCTACTCTACTGTCTACAAATAAAAAGCGGAACGTAATTCCGCTTGAAACTCGTGTGATCCTGTCAGGACTCGAACCTGAAACCTACTGCTTAGAAGGCAGTTGCTCTATCCGGTTGAGCTACAGGACCCGTTGACTATCTCTAGTCCAATAAAGTCGGGGTGGCAGGATTCGAACCTACGACCTCCACATCCCAAATGTGGCGCGATACCGGGCTACGCTACACCCCGAAACTTTCTACTCTTTAACCCCTTGCGAGTTAATTTTGTGATCCCGCTGGGATTCGAACCCAGGACCCATACATTAAAAGTGTATTGCTCTACCAGCTGAGCTACAGAATCTACTATCGAGAAAAGACTACTTTTAGCCTTGTTTTTCCAATCCTTAAATCTTCCAAATTGACTCCCTAGCCTTGCTTTTTGCTAAATCATTGCCGTAATTGGACTGCAAATTTATGACTCTGATTTCTAAATGCCAAGTCTCAAATCAATCTTTCTCGCAAAACTTTCTATATTTTTTCTCCTATTTCTACAAAGCATTCATTGTCAAGCCAATGTACCTCAGCTTTTGGTAGCAGATTCTTTGTTTCAGCAGAGAAGCTACAAGGAAGCGATGGCAATTTACCAGACAAACTATCAATTGGGCATCTATTCCCCATCAATGCTGCTTAAAATGTCCTTCATTTCGGAAGGTATCGGAGACAAGGAAAATGCTACGCTCTACCTGAGTAAATACTATGACCTGAGCCCAAATCCCCAAACGATCACGAAGATCAAAAGTCTAACTGGGCAGACCGAATTAATCGGATATCAAGTGAGCGACGGGATGAGATTTGTACTTTTCTTGGTGGAATTCAAAGAGATAATCGTCGGTGCACTCACGTTGTTTCTCATTGTTTCCCTGATCTTCCTTTGGTCTAAGGGCAACAAACTAACTGAGGCACGTTTCTACTGGCCATCTGTGATCTTGATTTCCCTGATATTTGTTACCAACAATTTCCTCAAAGCACAAAACGCAGCTCTAGTCACTAACAGCCCCACACTGATCGTGTCAAAACCAAGCGCTGGAGGAGAAATGGTCGATTTGGTAGAGCCCGGTCACCGGGTAAAAATCAAGGCTTCCAAGGACATCTGGTATGAAGTCGAGTGGAAGGAAAAAGTTGCCTATATCCGCAAAGATAACGTCACTCGGTTTTAGGACTAGTCACATTGCTGATCTGTGGGGTTTGGACCAGTCTAAGCTACCATGTTTGCGCAATCATACCAAAACTGTTGACCTTCCCTGAATCCCATAAATCCTTTGGGCCTGCTTGTAGGTCATCTCGCCTTTTTCCGCACGGCTGACTAGCCCCAATTTAAAGCCCAAGGTGTAATCCTTTTGGCTGCGCTTCTTTGCCTTTTGAAAAGGCTGTTCATCTTTTCCCATAATAAGTCGATTTGGTGTCAACTTATTTTAGGACTAGTCATAAAAATGAAAAAAGCCTCCGAATTCTTTCGGAGGCTTTTTCGATTACAATTTCTTGATGACCAAATTTCGATAGTGAACCACATCTCCATGATCCTGAAGTGCGATCTTTCCCTTCTTGTATTTACCAAAGCCAGGCATATCCTTAAATTTACTGTCGGCGACTAGAGCCTCCCATTCCGGCGTCCATAGGGTCGTCGAGACTACGGTGACTCCATTCAGAATCAAATCCAATTTACCTTGGTTGACGATTACTTCGGCTTGGTTCCATTCTCCGACCGGCTTCACCGTCTCTTCGCTGCTGACAATCAAATCATACAAATCACCGGCTCTGTGGCTGATGATTTTGGCGTCAGGATGACCATCGTTGTCCAGCACCTGCATTTCAAGTCCGGTATGATAGGTCCGTTCAAATTCCGGTGACTCATGCACCAGAAAGATGATCCCGCTATTTCCGTTAGGAGAGATTTTCCACTCGGTTTTGAAATGGAAATTTTCAAACTCCTCGTTCGTCACAATGTCTCCACCATCTCCGTCCTGCCAATTTTCCTTGTTGGTGGCATCGAGGTAAAACTCACCGTTTTCGATCTTCCAACCTTTACCTACTTCTCCTCCGCCGTACTTTGACCAACCATTGAATGTCTGCCCATCGAAAAGTGGCGTCCATTCACCTGCGGTAGTTTCTGCCACGACGATTTCTTCCGTTGAAGTTTCTTCTGATTTAGGCGCAGAACAGGCTAAAAGAAGCCCCGCTGCTGCCACAACTGATAGATAATCCACTCGCATCATTATTTCTTTAGAAGCAAGATATAGCGAACCATGTCCTTTGCATCTTCTTCTGAAACTGCCGGATGTGGAGTCATCATTACTTCGCCCCATACACCAGCCCCGCCTGCTATCACTTTTGCAGCAAGCATATTCACATTTTCCTCTGTGTTTTCGTACTTGGCAGCAACTTCAGCATAAGATGGTCCAATAATTTTCCGTTCTACCATGTGGCATGTCATGCAGTCGGATCCTTTTACTTTTTCGACTCCCTTGATATAGATAGGATCGTCCTTATACTTGTCTTCGAGACTTACTTCCGCTGCTGGAGCTGGAGCGGCAGATTCAGCGGCAGGAGCAGCGGTCTCAGCTGTTTTTTCTCCTCCTCCACAGGCAAAAGCAAAGCCTGCAACAATTGCGAACACTAAAATTTGTTTTTTCATTTATTGGTTTTTAAGTTTTTTCTTAGGTTGTTTTTTCTTTACTATTCTACACGCGTCAAAGTTTCATCCCGAGAAAGGCACTCCGATTTCCAGGTAGTGACTGACTTAGGCAGACCTCTATTCGACTACAGTCCCAATACTCTTCTGTTAAACGCTTCGTCGGCTCCAGTGCCGGCAAAGTCGTCAAAAGCCTTCTCGGTAACACGAATGATGTGGCTATCGATAAACGGCGCGCCTTCTGCGGCACCTTGCTCAGGATGCTTGATCGCACACTCCCACTCCAGCACTGCCCATCCGCTGTAATTGTACTGCGAAAGTTTGCTAAATATTCCTGCAAAATCAACTTGTCCATCTCCCAAAGATCTGAATCGCCCCGCACGCTCTACCCAGCCTTGGAATCCACCATAGACTCCCTGCTTTCCGGTAGGGTTAAATTCAGCATCCTTCACATGGAACATTTTGATCCTTTCGTGGTAGAAATCAATGAATTGCAGGTAATCCAAACACTGCAACACAAAGTGACTTGGGTCATAGAGAATGTTAGCCCGATTGTGTCCACCGACTTTATCCAAAAACATCTCAAAAGAGATCCCGTCATGAAGATCCTCTCCCGGATGCAATTCATAGCAGACATCTACGCCGTATTTGTCAAATTCATTCAAGATCGGCAACCAACGCTTCGCCAGTTCTCCGAATCCCGTATCTACCAAGCCTGCAGGTCTCTGAGGCCAAGGGTAAACTGTATGCCACATCAATGCACCGGAAAAAGTCGCATGCGCAGTCAGGCCCAGATTTGCAGAAGCCTTCGCTCCATACATCAATTGTTGAGTTGCCCACTCTGATTTGCCTTTCAGGTCGCCTTTCAGGTTTGCTGGAGCAAAGCCGTCAAAAAGCTCGTTATAGGCTGGATGCACAGCGACGAGCTGTCCTTGTAAGTGGGTCGAAAGCTCGGTGATTTCCATCCCGGCATCCGCAACGACCCCCTTAATCTCGTCCGCGTACGTCTTGCTTTCGGCAGCTTTTTGTAGATCGATCATTCTGGGATCCCAGCTAGGAATCTGGATTCCTTTATATCCGAGATCAGCCATGTATTGACTGATGTTTTTCAGGTTGTTAAAAGGTGCTATGTCGTCGGCAAATTGTGCCAAAAAGATTGCAGGGCCTTTAATAGTCTTCATTTTGGTTCTGGGTTTGAATAGTATGCAAAAATTATTTTTCTACGATAAAGGGAGTCCATTTCGTATCGGACTTGGTGCTAGCCAAGACATGCTCGATGAAAGCCATTCCGCGGATACCGTCTTCGATACCTGGATAGTCTTCCCATTCCCACTTAGGAGTCTCTCCGGCGCGGTCAGCATAGATGCAGCGCGCAAAATTGCGGTATAAGTTACCGAAAGCCTCCACATATCCTTCGGGATGACCCGCCGGGGTTCGGGTGTTTTCCTGCGCCAAAGAACCCAAGTAGCCAGTGCCAGCACGATAGATCTCCGCAGGTTCACCGGGGAATCGAACCGTCAATGAGTTGTTCAATTCCTGCTCCCATTCCAGTCCACCCTTCTCACCATAGACTCTGACCTTCAGGTTGTTTTCGCAACCGGTATCGGTCTGAGAAGCCATCAGTACGCCGGAGGCTCCATTTTCGAAGCGAAGCAAAACTACCCCGTCGTCATCGATCGGCCGGCCTTCAATCTTAATGTATAGGTCGGCACAGAGATGGGACACTTTTTCACCCGTGATGTATTCTGACATGTGAAAGGCATGGGTTCCGATATCACCCATACACCCCGCCAGGCCATTTCTGGCCGGATCAGTGCGCCATTCCGCCTGCTTGTTGTTCTCGGTTTCGAGAAGTTTGTAGAGCCAGCCCTGTGGATATTCAACATAGACTTTGCGCACCTTTCCGATCTCGCCGTCAGCAATCATCTGCTTGGCTTGTTTGATCATCGGGTATCCTGAGTAAGTATGAGTCAGGAGAAATCGCGGGGCCGCATCATTCACTATATGATAAAGCTCTTTCGCCTGCGGGTAATTCAGCGTCATGGGTTTATCTAGCGCTACATGAAAGCCGTATTTGAGTGCTTTCACGGTAGGGTCAAAATGAACGTTGTTTGGCGTCACGATCGCGACTACATCCATGCGTTGTCCTTCGGGCAGTCGAGATTCTTTCTCATACATCTCATCGTAGTCACCATACACTCTGGCAGGATCGAGCATGAGTTCTTCACCGCGTTGTTTGGATTTGGCAGGATTGGAGCTGAAAGCCCCGCAGACCAGTTCGAACATTCCGTCCATCAGTGCACCGTTGAGGTGGATCGCTCCGATGAAGGAACCCGGCCCCCCGCCGATGAGTCCGAGTTTCAATTTTTTAGCTGTTGACATCGGTCAAAAGATTAGTTTATAGGTTATTTGAGTTGAAAATTAGTGTTCATGATGGGAATTTCGGTGTTCCGGAGAATTCAGATTCTGTAATATGATCAGTAGTCAAATCGGGTTATGAACGGGCTTGGATAAAACATTAAAGTCACTTTCTTAGGATTCTCAAAGGAGATGCTTAAAATACGGCAAAAAGCCCAATTTCTAAATTTCAGGCAAGAATTTCCATTTCCACCCCTCAAAATCAACCCATGAATTTCCCGACCAAGTTTCGCCTTTCCCTGATGATGTTTATGGAGTTTTTTATCTGGGGTGCTTGGTTTGTAACTTTGGGGACATTTCTTGGAAACAACCTCCAGGCAAAAGATCAGGACATTTCCTTGGCTTTTTCCACCCAGTCCTTCGGGGCCATCATCGCGCCTTTTATCGTGGGTTTGATTGCCGACCGATATTTTCACGCACAACGGATCCTCGGAGTGATCCATCTGATAGGCGCTGGTTTGATGTATTTGATGTATTCCGCAACAGACTTTTCCGGCTTCTTTCCATTTTTGCTTGGCTACATGATCTTGTTTATGCCTACGCTGGCTTTGGTAAATTCGATCTCTTTCAATCAGATGAAAGATCCGGCCAAGGAGTTTTCGATCATCCGGGTGTGGGGTACGATCGGATGGGTATCGGCGGGGCTGCTGATCTCCTTTTTGGCTTGGGACAGCCAGGCGGGACTTGCTGAGGGCCTGCTGAAAAACACCTGGATCATGGCTGGATTCGTTTCTCTGTGTTTGGGAATCTACAGTTTTACTTTGCCAGCCACTCCTCCCCGCGCCAAATCCAACGAAAAACTAAAACTGTCAGAGATCCTGGGGTTCGATGCCTTGGGTCTTTTGAAAGACCGTAACTATGCGATCTTCTTTCTTTCCTCCGTATTGATTTGCATTCCTTTGGCTTTTTACTACCAAAACACAAGTCCATTTTTGACAGAAATCGGTGTAAACAATTCCACCGGAAAAATGGCTTTGGGCCAAGTCTCAGAGGTATTGTTCATGCTCGCCTTGCCAATATTCTTCTATCGGTTCGGCCTCAAAAAGACACTCATCGCGGCAATGCTCGCTTGGGCCGTTCGCTACGTGTTTTTCGCGCTGGGTGATGCTGACTCCGGTCTGTGGATGCTGATGATCGGCATTGTCCTTCATGGTATTTGCTACGATTTCTTCTTTGTCGCAGGGCAGATCTATACCGATTCTCATGCGGGCGAAAAATTCAAATCCTCGGCGCAGGGATTATTCACCTTGGCAACGTATGGTGTGGGGATGCTTATCGGCTTTTGGGCTGCCGGGCAGATCTCAAATTTTTACCTATATGAGAACGGCATACACGCCTGGAGGTCAATTTGGTTAATTCCCGCTGGCATTTCCGTCATGGTTTTACTATTTTTCATCTCTTTTTTCAAAGAAGAAAAAATAAAGCCTCAATATTAAACCCATTAACCATGAATTTTGACTCAAGCAGGAGATCTTCCTTTAAGAAAATGATCTTAGGAGGAGCTGCAATGGGCACTTTGTCTTCTTTCGATTGGAAAGAAGGCCAAGCGCCACTCCAACTCAAAGGCAATATCCACCACGGTGTCTGCGCCTGGACTATGCCTTCGCTCAGTTTGGACGAACTTTGCGTAGCGGTAAAAAAAATCGGCTTCAACGCCATCGACCTAGTCGGCCCAAAAGGCTGGGACACGCTCAAAACCCACCAAGTCGAGTGCTCCATGTGTAACGGCGCCGAGCTGGGAATCCCAAAAGGCTGGAACGATCCCCAATACCACGAGCAACTGATCAAGAACTACACCGAGCTCATTCCTCAAGTTGCCAAATACGGCTATAAAAACCTGATCTGCTTCTCCGGAAACCGAAACGGAATGGATGACGAAGTGGGAATGAAAAACTGCTCAGAAGGATTGAAAAAAATCATGGCCGTAGCCGAAAAGCATGGCGTGATCGTCCAGATGGAATTGCTCAACAGTAAAGTAAATCATAAAGACTACATGTGCGACCTCTCTCCTTGGGGCGTGGAGCTTTGCAAGATGGTCGGAAGCGAAAACTTCAAATTGCTCTTTGACATCTACCACATGCAGATCGACGAGGGAGATTTAATCAGAAGCATTCAAACAAACCACCAATATTTTGGTCATTATCATACTGCTGGCAACCCCGGAAGGAATGAGCTAGATGAAAATCAGGAAATTAACTATCCCGCAGTCATGAATGCAATCGTAGCGACCGGCTATCAGGGATATGTTTCCCATGAATTTATACCAAAATCCGACGACAAAATTGCAGCATTGGCTCAGGCTGTGCAGGTTTGCGACGTCTAACATTAAAACCAAAACATCCATACTTATGGCAAATGAAGCGTTTGACGCAATTGTAGTTGGGTCAGGAATCAGTGGCGGATGGGCTGCTAAGGAGCTGACGGAGAAGGGGCTGAAAGTACTGCTCCTGGAGCGTGGCCCAATGGTCGAGCACGTGAAAGATTATAAAACAGCCACACTGGCGCCTTGGGAGGTCCCACATAGAGGCAGGAGAACCCAAGAGCAACTGGAAAATCACCCAAACCTCAGACGAGACTATGTGCTCAATGAGCTCAATCTAGACTGGTGGGCACACGAGGACGAATCACCTTATATAGAGGAGAAACCCTTCACCTGGTTTAGAGGATATCAAGTCGGTGGTCGGTCACTCCTTTGGGGCAGACAATCCTATCGCTGGGCAAATGTAGATTTTGAAGCAAATGCAAAAGACGGCATCGCTACCGATTGGCCGATCCGGTACAACGACATCGCACCTTGGTACAGCTACGTGGAGAAATTCATTGGAGTAGCAGGCTCTAAGGATGGACTGGACATCCTTCCCGACGGGGAATTTATGCCGCCAATGCCGATGAACTGCGTCGAAACCGATGCTGCAGCTAAGATCAAGGAACACTACAAAGGTGCCAGAACATGGACGATCGGTCGTCCTGCAAATATTACCCAACCACTGCCCGGTCGCCCGGGTTGCCAGTATCGCAACAAGTGCTCCCTGGGCTGTCCTTTTGGCGGCTACTTCAGTACGCAAGCTTCGACCTTGCCAGCCGCGCAAGCCACAGGAAATCTGACCCTCCGCCCTTGGTCTATCGTCCGTCGACTGATCTATGACAAAGACACTCAAAAGGCCACCGGAGTAGAAGTACTGGATGCGGAAACCAATCAGACCGTCGTTTACGATTCGAAGATCGTCTTCCTCTGTGCGTCGGCTTTCAACTCGACAGCAATCCTGATGAGAACTGCCACGGACATTTGGCCAGGCGGATTGGGTTCTACTTCAGGCGAATTGGGACATAATGTAATGGATCACCATTTCCGATTGGGAGCCAATGGCACGATGGAAGGCTATGATGACAAATATTATTTTGGCAGAAGACCTACCGGACTTTATATCCCAAGATTCAGAAATCTGAACGGAGAAAAAAGAGATTACATTCGTGGCTTTGGATACCAAGGTGCTGCCAGCCGCAGCGGCTGGAGTAGAGATGTGGCTGAATTGGGATTTGGTGCACCTATGAAAGATGCCTTGACGGAACCGGGACCTTGGGGAGCAGGGTTTACCGCCTTCGGCGAAATCCTTCCTTATCACGACAACACCATCAAGCTGTCAGATACCGTGAAAGACAAATGGGGCATGGAAGCATTGGTCATGAATGCAGAGATCAAGCAAAACGAGCTTGACATGCGCAAGGACATGATGGCAGATGCAGCAGAAATGCTGGAAGTGGCCGGATTCAAAAACATCAACACCTACGACGCGGGCTATACCTTCGGACAGGGCATTCACGAAATGGGAACTGCAAGAATGGGGCGCGACCCGAAAACTTCCGTCCTAAACGGCAACAACCAAGTGTGGGACGCTAAAAACGTGTTTGTCACCGACGGAGCCTGTATGACTTCCGCCGCTGCGCAAAACCCGTCCCTGACCTACATGGCTTTGACTGCTAGAGCGGCAGCTTTCGCAGTGGATGAACTGAAAAAGATGAACCTCTAATCTGAAAACGACATGACTGTAATGAATAGAAGAGACGCCCTGAAAAGCGTCGCCCTGATGATGGGAGGTACAATGATCGGTGCCTCTGCCCTACTTACCGGTTGCTCTCCTGAGCGACAGCTTAAAGACCTGAATTTTACTCCGGAAGATCTTGCTTTCTTGGATGAAATCGGAGAAACGATCATTCCAACTACCGATACTCCGGGAGCTAAAGCAACCAAAATCGGAGAATTCATGGTGATGATGGTCAAAGATTGCTATGATGCCGACCAACAAAAAGCATTTATCGACGGCTTGAATATGCTGAGTAAAGACTTCAAAGCTGAGAAAGGTGCTGATTTCATGGAAGCAAGCGGTGAAGACCGGCTTGTATACTTGAATGCGATGCAAGAAAAATTCAAAGCCAGCGGAGACTCCAGAGAACCAATCGTGATAAACATGCTTCGTGACCTGACTGTATTGGGATATTTCAGCTCCGAAATCGGCGCAACTCAGGCACTTCGTTACGAAGAGGTACCGGGTCGATACGATGGCTGCATGGAATACAAAAAAGGCGACAGAGCCTGGGCGTAAGCCGGATTTTAATTAACATCGAGCCTGCCTCCGTTGAGTGGCAGGCTTTTTTATTCAGAAATATTTATGAAAAACCAACGAAGAAAATTTATTCAAATGAGTACCATGCTCGGCATGGGGGCAGCATTTATGCCCATGCAGTTTTGTACTGCTCCGAAAAAAGAAGAGGCAGCTGCCGACGCAGTTGTATCCAAGTCTAAACTGGATAGCTTCGGTATCCAACTTTACTCTGTGAAAGAAGATATGGGTGCCGATGCCCAAGCAACGATCCGGTCTTTGGCAGGGTACGGATACAAGCAACTGGAAGGTTTTGACGGAGGCAAAGGTATCCTATGGGGCATGCAACCTGCAGAGTTTAAGACCTTGATGTCGGAAAGTGGCGCCACGATGGTGTCTTCGCACACCAACGTATATGAAAATCTGGACGCACAGGCAGAACAAGCGGCAGAGGTCGGCATGAAATACCTGATTTGCCCTTGGATCGGAGCTCAGAAAACCTTGGATGACTACAAGAAAAGAGCGGAGGAGTTTAACCAAATCGGCGAAAAGCTAAAGTCTCACGGACTTCGATTTGCCTATCATAATCATGACTACAGCTTTATTCCGCAAGAGGGTGGACTCGGTCAAGATGTCCTGATGGACAATACCGATCCAGCTTTGGTAGACTTTGAAATGGACATCTATTGGGTGCATGTAGCCAACATCAATCCAGCCGAATACCTTGCTAAATATCCCGGAAGATTTCGCCTCTGCCATATCAAAGACGCTGAGGCTGGGACCGGCGATCCACATCAGCGAGGAGTTTTGGTGGGTAAAGGAGAGATTCCTTTTGCCGACTTGATCAAACAATCCAAGGGTCTGGGCATGGAGTATTTCATCGTAGAGCAGGAAAGATTCCCAACCGGCACACCGATGGAAGCGGCCGCGGCTAACGCAACTTACCTATCAGCACTGGAATATTGATCAGTGTCCTGACCGCTATCTGACTTCCTGAATAAAAGCAGAAATATTACCACCACCAATATAATCAGCAAAGCCACCTCAAACTGCGCCCAAATCTGGGATCGGTTGATCAGAATCTTGGCTTTGCTGATTAACTTCTCTCCTTCCACCATCTGAATTTTGCTCAGGTTCTGAAGATCCTGACGGGCCTGGGAGATTTTAGCATCGTAGATTTTCACTTGCTCACGATTCACTCCGGACGAATCCGAATACAGCAAATCATAACTTTTAATCGTCAGATCCTGCTCGATGATCTTTTTAAAATTGGCAAGATATATAGCTTCCTGATCGGTAAGCTTGGTTTTTTCAAACTCCACGACTGTTGCCAAAATCGAGTTTTCATTCGTTGTGATTTCTTCGATTACCTTAGAATAGTCGTAGTCGATCGTACAGTGATCTATTAGTTTTTGGATCTGAAAAAGGCGATCCGAGATTTCAAAGATATACCCTTCCACGACCAGCCGGTCATTGTAGACCTCCGTGAAAGTACTGCTGATGCTTGTGAATGACTGCCTTTCCACGAGGTTTTTCCCATACAATAGCAGCAGCAAAACTCCAATGATGCTCAGTGTGCGGATTTTTTTTCTGGTCAGGTTATAATCTTTCATGGGTCAGGTATTTGGTAGATACTTCAACTTCTAAATACGGCACATTCTAAGAGAATCCAAAGGAAGAAATTCCAAGAAATCGCTTCATGCGTTTCGAGAACTCAGGGCTGCCGATCGTACACCCTCACATACTCCACTTCCATTTTTTGTGGCCAAATGTTTGGATCTACCCCTTGTGCACCGCCCCAGTTTCCACCAACAGCAATGTTCAAGATCAAATGAAAGGGCTGATCAAAGGGCCATTCCTTGTAATCCCCTCCCGTATTTTCAAATGTGAAGTAGACCTGACCATCGATGAAAAAGTCGATCTTTTCCGCCGTCCAGTCAATCGCGTAGGTGTGAAACTCCGCTGAAAAATCAGGAACCATCTTTTGTGCGCCTTTCTGAGTGCCGATCGAATGATTGAACGCCTCCGTGTGTACCGTCCCATGAACCTTGCCCGGATCAAAGCCCACGTGCTCCATGATGTCGATCTCGCCACTTTTAGGCCATCCACCGTACGTATTTTGCTCAGGAAGCATCCAGATCGCAGGCCAAGTACCGATGCCTTGGGGAAGTTTTGCCTTCACTTCAATGTATCCATATTGCCAAAAGCCTTTTCCCTTCGACACCAATCTCGCAGAGGTATAGCCCTTTGGATGGGCTGGATCTGCTATTGCCTCCACGATCAGCCTGCCATTTTCGACGCGGGCATTCTTCATATCTGCCTTAGAATAATACTGCAACTCATTGTTGCCCCAACCATGATCCCCTATGTCGTAATCCCACTTGGCAGGATCGGGTAGTCCGGAATTTTCAAATTCGTCCGACCAAATCAGTTTGGCCGCTGGATTCGGCTGGGAAACGGCAGAACAGCCGCACAACATCACCAAGAAAAGCAGTAAGAAGGGTTTCATGTTTTTTGGGTTCCAAGAAAAATACAAAACTTTCCCAAAACCTCTGAGTCAGATTAGGACAAAGAGACTGAATCGCCAGAATCGAAAGCTTTCAGGCTCCAGCCAAAAATGGTAATTTAGCAAGGCATATAAACCCAACATCATGGCCTACTACTTTAAACTGGGACAGATACCTCCCAAAAGACACACCCAGTTTCGCCAACCAGACGGCAGCTTATACAAAGAAGAGCTGGTGAGCTCCAAGGGATTTTCCGGTATCTACTCTATCCTCTATCACACCCACAATCCAAACGAAGTCAAAGCCATCGGCCAGCCCATACCATACAGTTGGGAAGCCGCAAAAGACCATGGCCTAAAACAAACCCATCTAAAAACTTCCGGCGTAGAAACTACCGGAGAAGATTACCTCAGCGCACGTCGCATGCTAATGATGAACAATGACGTGATGATGGGTATCTGCACGCCCCGAAAACGCAAGATGGATTATTATTTCAAAAATGCGGACGGAGACGAGATCATCTACATCCATGATGGAGAGGGGATACTTTACTCTCAATTTGGAAAATTGGAAGTCAAAAAAGGTGATTATGTCGTCATCCCAAGAACCACAATCTATCGATTTGAATTTGCAGAGGACGGGCCATTGCGACTTCTCGTGATCGAATCACATGGTCCCATCGAAACGGTAAAACGGTACCGAAATGAAGTAGGGCAACTCTTGGAGCACTCCCCCTATTGCGAGCGTGACATTCGACCTCCACATGAATTGGTGGTGGAGGCTGAAAAAAAAACTCACCTCGTCCAGATCAAAAAACAGGGCTTTCTCCATCAGTACACCTACGGCCACAGCCCGTTGGACATTGTCGGTTGGGATGGATTCCTCTATCCTTACGCGCTATCGATTCATGACTTTGAACCCATCACCGGACGAATCCATCAGCCGCCGCCAGTTCATCAGACATTTCAGGCTTGGGGATTTGTGGTGTGTTCCTTTGTGCCAAGGCTCTTCGACTACCATCCGCTGGCAATACCAGCACCCTATAATCATTCGAACATCGATTCGGACGAGGTGCTGTACTATGCCGAGGGGGAATTTATGAGCCGAAAAGGAATCGACCGGGGCTCCTTCACTATCCACATGGGTGGCCTGCCCCATGGCCCTCATCCCGGGACGGTGGAGAAATCCATCGGAGCCAAGGAAACCCATGAATTAGCGGTGATGTTGGACACGCACCGCCCGCTCTTTGTCACCACGGATGCGTTGGAGTTTATAGATAAAAATTATCCGATGAGCTGGACGGAATAGGGAAAGAATTGACTTGAGGCCATGCAGGTTTTCGAAAACCTGCATGGCCTTACAATAGCCGGAAACGAAAAACCAAGTCCAGCTTCTGTAGAAGCAGACCAACAAAAACTTAACCCTCCAAGGGTTTTTTAATCCCTGGGAGGGTTGTCAAAAAAATAGGCTGCCCCTCCGGGAGACAGCCTCATTAAATTTAGATTAAGCTTACTTGGCATCCACGATCTCAGTGATCGGCTCGCCGTCTGCTGCATTCGGATACTTGATCTTGAGCAATGCCGAAACGGTCGGCGCTATATCGGTGATTGATGCGCGTCTAGCGCTTGATCCGTGCTTTACACCCCAACCGAAAAACAAAATCGGCACGTTGGTGTCGTAGTTATAAGGGGACCCATGGGTGGTTCCTCTGGCTCCACCTACCATCCAAGCAGGTTCAAAAACCAGTAACAGATCTCCTGAAGCGATGTGGTTGTATCCCATCTGTAAGAGATGCGCTCTGCCATAGGTAAACTGTCGCGTTCTCATATCCTCGGCAGTGTACACTTCCTTGATGCCGTTGAATCGCAGCATCCAAGCGGCCAAGTCACGCTGCATCGCTGCAAAATCAACCTTCTTCTCGTCGGCAAGAGCTCTATTTAAAAAGACCTGATCACCGGTGTATCTTAGGATCCAATCCCCTTCTCCGTATTTCACATTGCAGTAACCAGCGATTTGCCCTGCGATGGAGTTGACGTTGATATTTCCGGCAGGGACATTTTCGCTGATCATATAATTGGCCACATCGGCGACAGCATGATCGGCAGAAAGAAACACCAAGTATTGTCCCTTGCCATAGGTCTTGTCGAGGTAGGCAAACATCCGTTCCATCTCTCTATCCAATCTCAGATAGTTGTCCTCCACCTCGACAGACGCCGGGCCAAACCGGTGCCCGATGTAGTCGGGAGAGGAAAAGCTCACCGCTACAAAATCAGTCACATCACCTTGACCCAATTTTTCTCCTTCGATCGCTGCCAACGCAAAATCAAGCGTCAACGAGTTGCCGTATGGAGTAGAGGCGATCAAACCGTATCCCCCATTTTGTCCTTTAAGTGAATCCAGATTATACGGAAAAGTTGGAGTTGTCTTTCCAGCAAAAATGCCTTCAAAATCGTTGTCGTCGGCGATGCTATTAACATAGGTGTCCAATGGAAACAGCGTCTCCCAGTTCTTTGACAAGTAGAAATCGGGCACCTTCTTGGCGTTGAAAGCCACTACCCAGTCAGGAAGGGAGTCGTGGTAATAGGTAGATGTCATAAATTCCCCGGTGACATCGTCATACCAATAGGCATCGCCGGTATGACCCGCGGGAAGGCTGGCTCCACGATCCTTGATCGCAATCCCAACGACTTTCGAACGCTTGCCGGTAGCAAATCTCAGCTCGTCCGTGACAGTAGTGCTCAGGAGGTTGCGCGGGCTGATATTTCCGTTTTCGGGGGTACCGCCGACATTGGTAACAGTGCTGTCCTCCGCACAGTAAAGGAATCGGTTGAGTTTTCTGGAGTACCAGGAGTTACTGATGATTCCGTGAGTCGCTGGAGTAGTACCGGTATAGACGGAGGCATGCCCAGGCCCCGTGACGGTAGGTGCATAGTTGTAGTGACCATTGGTCATCATGAAGCCCTCATTCATCATCCGCTTGAAGCCACCTTCCGTGTAGCGATCCGCAAAACGATAGAGATACTCCTGTCGCATCTGGTCAACTATGATTCCCACGACCAATTTTGGCTTTTCGCTTTGGGATTGGGCAGAGGATAATACTTGAATTCCCAAGACAAGGAATACCAGAATCAGTGATTTCCGCATGATATGTCGTTTTTATTCTGAAAAGGTAAAGATATCCCTCTCGACACAATTTATCACTTTGTTGACTAGGACAATTGGTAACATGATCGGCTGCTTTTTGGGGACTAGCGGCAGTCCCACTTCACAGAGGTCGGGATCTGTCGACTTTTTTTCCGCTGACTCTATTTTTGAAAGGAAAAACAGAAAAATCTTCGATCCCAATTGCCGGTTCGCTCCAGTTTTCCAATTCTTTTCTAGCTTTAAGCAATGCAAAAATCGACCAGCCACCGACTTTTCGGCCTCTTTATCTTTGGAATCGGCCTTTTTTCCACTAGTCAATCCAGCCTCGCCCAAGGAGCCTATATCCCCTACGATCGCGAATATTATCACAAGGTAGAGCGCTACGAGATCCTTCAGGGCAGAAACAACCCGTTTTTCAATAGTGGATACAAACCCTACCGCCGAGATATTGTTGCAAAATTTTTAGACAGCTTGGCAGAAGATCCTGTCGTGATACAGTCCAAGGCAGATCAGTTTAACCTTGACTACCTTAGTCAAGACAATTGGGAGTTTTCCGAAAGAGAGATCCCAACATCAAAAAAACCGTTGTTGAAATCGCTCTATCGGCAACCCGGAGATTTTGCACACTACGAAGGCGAGGATTTCGGGATCCACCTGAGTCCGGTGATCTACCTGAGTGGAGGCACTGAGACGGATAACGAGCAGAATCCCGCACGTTTGGCCAGAGGATTGGTAGTGAGGGGTTCGATCGACAAAAAAGTAGGATTCTACACCTACCTGACCACGTCCGAGGTGTATTTCCCGAGTTGGGTGAGAGACTACACCGAATACAATGGAGCGGTACCCGGAGAGGGTTTTTGGAAAGAATACAACGAAAACGGCTACAGCTACTTCTCAGCCTTGGGTCATGTTTCGTTTCAGGTCACCAAACATATTGAGATCCAAGTCGGTCACGACCGAAATTTCGCGGGTGAGGGCTATCGCTCCTTTCAGATTTCCGACTTTTCCAATCCCTACATGTTTGTCAAGTTTAACACCAAAGTCTGGAAGTTTCAGCTGACCAACCTCTGGACTCAGATGACGGCAGACGTGTTTTACGATCGTGGGCGACCAACTGACGGGCGCTATCCCCAGAAGTATTTCGCCTACAACCGACTCGGCTTTAACGTTGGGAAAAACCTGAACTTGGGCTTTTTCTCCTCAATCATGACCGACAAGATCAACTTCAACTACTTCAACCCCTTCATCTTTCTCCGATGGGTGGAGCAGCAGCAGGGCACGCCGGACAAGGTCATGCTGGGCCTAGACGCCAAATGGATCTTCACTCCCGGGATGGAGCTGTATGGACAGTTTGCCTTGGATGAGTTTGTCTTTGATGAGTTTTTCGAGATCAGCGGAGAGGGATCCAAGCGCAACAAGTACGGCGCGCAGCTCGGGTACAAATACATCAATGTGCTGGGTGCAAAAAACCTGGATTTCCAATTGGAATGGAATCAGGCCAGGCCTTATACCTTTCAGGAAAAAGTAGATTACCAATCCTATTCTAACTGGAGGACTCCCCTCACCCACCCGCGGGGCGCCAATTTTCGGGAGTTTGTCTCGATCATCCGTTATCAGCCGCTGCCACGCTTGGATCTTAACTTGACCGGCTTCTACCAATTTTTTGGAGCAGATGAAAACGCGGACATCAACTGGGGCGGGGATGTGCTGAAAAACCGGCTGGAAAACAGCCCCACCGGTCTGTATGAAAACTACATCGGCCAAGGGATCGAAAACAAGGTCATCCAATCCAACCTAACGGCATCGTACATGCTCAAGCATAATTTCTTTGTGGACGCTTCACACACCTTTAGAAGAAGGACTGCACAAGATCTCGACTCACCCGTGAGCAGCAATTACATGCAAGTGGCGTTCAGATGGAACTTTGTACGTCCGGATTTTAATTATTAAAAAAACTGAGGATTAGGTTCTGCCTCTGAACTTGTGTCAGTCCGAGCGGAGTCGAGGCCCCAAAAACCCATCGACTCCGCTCAGGATGACAAACGTCAATTTTGCGTAACTTGCGGGTCGATTCATCACCAGCTGTTTAATGAAAACCTACCTGCGAATTCTGTCTTACGCACGTCCTTTTGGCAGATTCGTCCCGATCTACATCTTCTACACTTTCTTCTCCATCCTCTTTGGTCTGATCAATTTCACGTTGCTCAAGCCATTGTTCGATGTGATTTTTGAGCAGGTGGCTCCGGCATCCCTGGAGCAGTATCGAACACTTCCCGCTTTTTCCTTCTCAATCGAATATTTCACGAGCCTGTTCAACCATTTCTTTCTGACCGTTCAGGATGAGTATGGCAAGATGGGTACGCTAGTCTTTGTCTGCATCATCATCGTCATCTCGGTCTTTCTCTCCAACCTCTTCACCTATCTATCGGGTGTGGTGTTGGCAAAAGTCCGAGCGACAGTGATCAAAGGCATGCGAATGGACATCTTCCAAAAAGTAGGCGCGCTGCACATCGGCTACTTTTCCAACGAGCGCAAGGGCGACTTGATGTCCAAGATGACCAACGACGTACAGGAAGTAGAAAACACGATCGTGCAGTCGCTGCGGGTAGTTTTTAGAGAGCCCTTGACAATCATCCTTTATTTCTCCGTGCTGTTTTTCATGTCGGTCAAGCTGACGTTGTTTACGATCCTGATCATCCCGATCTCTGGGGCGATCATTGGCGGAATCACCAGAAGGCTGAAAAAACGGGCGGTGCAAAGCCAGCAATCCCTCGGTCGGATCGTCAATATTCTCGATGAAACCTTAGGGGGAATGCGCGTCATCAAGGCTTTCAATGCAGAGCGTTTTGTAGGCAAAAAGTTTGATCAGGAGACAGACTACTATTCCCATGTCAATGTGAGCATGGCCAGAAAAAATGAGTTGGCGTCACCCATCTCCCAGTTTCTCGGCGTGACCGTAGTCGCAGGAATTTTGGTTTATGGAGGCAGCCTGGTACTCAGCGGCGCATCTAATCTGGGTGCATCAGATTTCATCACTTACATCATCATCTTCACCCAAGTTTTGAATCCTGCCAAAGAAATCTCGCGGGCGGCATCCAGCATACAGCGGGGCATCGCCTCAGCTGAACGGATCTTTGAGGTAATCAACACCAAAAGCGAAATCACCCCACCGGCAAATCCAAAACCCGTTTCTGGCTTTCAGGATGCTATCGAGTTCCGGGGGGTATCGTTTGCTTACGAAGACAAATTGGTGCTGATAAACATCAATTTTAAATTGGAAAGGGGTAAAACCATTGCCCTGGTCGGCCCCTCAGGCGGAGGAAAATCCACCCTGGCCGATCTGGTTCCGAGATTTTACGACCCAACTGCCGGCGCGATCAAACTGGACGAAACGGATATCCGGGATTTTTCTCCCGAAAACCTGCGCAGCTTAATGGGTATTGTCACGCAAGAATCGATTCTTTTCAATGACACGGTCTTCAACAACATTGCCTTCGGGATCGAAAATGCAACGGAAGATCAGGTTATCGATGCAGCAAAAATCGCAAATGCCCATAGCTTTATTTCCCAGCTGGAAAATGGCTACCACACTTCCATCGGAGAGCGGGGATCCAAGCTTTCCGGAGGTCAGAGACAGCGACTCAGTATCGCCAGGGCGGTATTGAAAAATCCGCCGATCCTGATCCTCGACGAAGCGACTTCAGCTTTGGACTCTGAGTCGGAACTCTTGGTGCAGGAGGCCCTGACCAAGCTGATGTACAACCGAACGACCCTGGTCATTGCACACCGACTGAGCACGATCCAGCATGCCGATGAGATCTTGGTGATCGAAAAAGGGCAGATTGTCCAGCGGGGATCGCATGCCGAACTCATGGGTACCGAAGGACTTTATCAGAAGCTTTCCAGTATTCAGTCCGTTTGATTAAATTAGAATTCTTTAATAGATGATACCATGAAAAAAATAGCTCTATTCCTTCAGCTCGCTGTGCTGATCTACTTTGTGTTGTTTCTCATCCTGTTCTTTTCATTCGATATTTTCGGATCGACTTTTAACATGGATCCGCTGACGCCTGAGTCCATGCTCAAAGTCTTTCTCTTTGGGTTTGTTTTGCATCTCATCGCTTGGGCTGGGGTTGCGATGCAGCGAAGCAAGCTGGAAGATAAAATTCTAAAAATGCAGAAGGAGATGAACGAGCTGAAAGCCAAACTTTATGATTTTGAACATCCAAAGATCGCTCCTTCCACCAAAGTCTCCCCTTCAAAAACTCAGGACGACACCCCGGCAAACCTTCCCCCTCGCCAAAATTTCACAGATTAATAAATATTTAATTTTCGCAAAAGCCTATATTGAGGAGACCAAACGTCTCCTTTTTTTGTTCCCCTATGGTTGCTAAAACTTTTGGAAGTGCCGTCTCCGGTGTAGATGCAAATCTGATCACCATCGAAGTCAATGTCGGTCAGGGCACCAGCTTTTTCATGGTCGGCCTGCCGGACTCCGCTGTCAAAGAATCCCAGCAGCGGGTCGAGTCTGCCCTGAAGTATTTCAACTTTCGGATGCCTAGGCAAAAAGTGGTCATCAACCTCGCTCCCGCTGACATCCGCAAAGAGGGATCAGCCTACGATCTGCCCATTGCGATGGGAATCCTCCAAGCCTCCGAACAGGTAGTTTTCCCCGAATTGGAGCACTACGTCATCATGGGTGAGCTTTCGCTTGATGGCAATCTCCGCCCAATAAAAGGTGTACTGCCCATTGCCATCGAAGCCAGAAAACGGGGATTCAAGGGCTTTATCCTGCCGCTGGAAAATGCCAAGGAAGCCTCCATTGTCAACAACATCGACATCATCGGCGTAGAAACGATGGATCAAGCGGTGGATTTTCTCCAGGGAACCCTGGAAATAGAACCTTTGGTCAACGATACGCGAGAGATTTTCTATCATTCGCTGGATGACTCGGAGTTTGACTTTGCCGACGTGCAGGGCCAGGAAAACATTAAGCGTGCCATGGAGATCGCTGCCGCCGGAGGCCACAATGTGATCATGATCGGCCCTCCCGGAGCAGGCAAGACCATGTTGGCTAAGCGTTTGCCCTCAATCCTACCTCCACTATCGCTGCAGGAAGCGCTGGAGACGACTAAGATTCATTCGGTCGCAGGCAAGCTGGGGAAGAACGGTTCGCTCATGGCGCAACGGCCCTTCCGAAGTCCACATCACACGATCTCGGATGTCGCGCTCGTGGGTGGTGGTGGCAATCCCCAACCCGGAGAAATCTCCCTGGCGCATAACGGTGTCCTATTTTTGGACGAACTCCCCGAATTCAAGCGAACGGTACTCGAAGTCATGCGCCAACCCCTCGAAGACCGAAAAGTCACCATCTCCCGAGCCAAGGTGTCGGTGGACTATCCTGCCAACTTTATGCTCATCGCCAGCATGAACCCTTGCCCTTGCGGCTACTACAACCACCCGGAGAAGGAGTGTGTCTGCGGTCCGGGCATCGTGCAGCGCTACCTCAACAAGGTCAGCGGCCCACTCCTCGACCGCATCGACCTTCATGTGGAGGTGACTCCGGTGAAGTTTGACGAGATGACCTCCACCCGCAAGACGGAAGCCAGCAAGGTGATCCGGGAGCGGGTGATCCAAGGGCGTGAGCGACAAAAAGAACGCTTTCAAAACAACCCCGATGTCTTCTGCAATGCCATGATGCCCTCACATCTAGTCAAGGAAGTCTGCCAGATCAACGAAGCTGGACGAGCCTTGCTCAAAACCGCCATGGAGCGACTTGGCCTATCTGCCCGTGCCTACGATCGCATCCTCAAAGTAGCACGCACCATCGCCGACATTGCGGGATCAGAACAAATCAAGGTCGAGCACTTAGCTGAGGCGATCCAATACCGAAGTCTAGACAGAGAAGGCTGGGCGGGGTAGAAAATTTAAAATGGGAAGTGAACAATTAGAAATAATGGCAAAACGAAGAAAGCAAGCCGAATTTGTAAAATGGTTTGGGCCAGTTTTAGCTGCCCTGCGTTTTGTTCGTTGTGTAGTTATACTCATCTTTAAATCAATATGAAAAGTCTTTTAGTAGCGCTCCTTTCCTTTATTCTGATCGGATCAAGTCAAGCCCAAGATCTCATCCCCGCCAAAGGTGGTGATATAAGCATCACGCCGATTCTTCATGGCACGTTTGTCATCCAATACCAAGATCTGACGATCTACGTCGATCCCTATGGAGGTGCAGAGCGTTTTTCCGGCCAGCAAAAACCTGATAGGATTCTTAAAACTGATATACACGGAGATCATCACGATCAAAAAACACTCGATGGATTAGACCTAAGCGACGCGATTCTGATCGCTCCTCAAGCAGTAGCTGATAAATTACCCAGCGGAAAAAGTAAGGCTATCAAAGTTCTAGAAAATGGACGATCAACGACCTTGAGTGGAGTAAAAATCGAAGCCATACCGATGTACAACCTCCCCGAAACTGAAGACAGCCGTCACCCCAAAGGCCGAGGAAACGGCTATATCGTGGAAATCGGTGGTCAACATATTTACATTTCAGGCGATACGGAAGACATACCAGAAATGAGAGCACTTCGCGATATCGATATAGCTTTCGTCTGCATGAACCTCCCCTACACCATGGATGTGGCACAGGCTGCGGACGCCGTTTCAGAATTCAAACCGAGAATCGTCTATCCTTTTCATTTCCGTGGGAGAGAAGGATTGGCAGACGTGGCGAAATTTAAGGAACTCGTAAATGCTGCTGCTCCTACCGTGGAGGTAAGACTTAGAAACTGGTATCCAGAAAATTAACTGGGCTCCGTAAGCATCAAAAATCCCCCATCAAAAATCCCCTTTGAATACTGGATTCCAAGGGGATTTTCGTTTACATCACTTCTTCGCCTTCTCTCTCATCTGGATGATCAACTCTCCCCCACCGGTGATCTGAGCGTGGGAAAGCGCCAATTTTCCGACCGGCTTTTCCTCCACCTAACGGCCTCGACACACCCATTAGTCGGGCTGTTGGATCGTGTTTTGATCGCAAACTGCTTGCCTTTGTAGTAGTTGGGATTCAAAGAGCTAGTGATCTTGTCAAAGATCCCGGCGATTCTTTGGTTTGGGCAAAAGCAAAAAGTGAGCGTTGTAAAAACAGCACGGAAAGACAATAGCGGATTTTCATTTAAAGGGGCCTTAAGATCGGGAGGTGAAAATAGCCTTCAATATTCCAAACAGACCTGTTATGTCCAGTTTTTTGAGATAAGATGAAAACTAGTCTGCGCCTCGCGAATTTCACGCCTTCAAACCATTTTTACATTAGGCGAAAACCTGATTCCCAGCCTCTGTTTCGAAAAAAAGATTCTGCACCCTATTCCAGCTCAAACTCATCACCCTCCGCACACATCCGCACCTCGAATCCAAGATTTTGGCCTCCAACTGCATCGCTGAGCATCTGCTCAAGTTGATCATCGGTGTGCATGGGTTCGTGATGAATAAGCTCCAGCCTTTTTACTTGACACAGCGTAGCAAAGGCTAGGACATCCTCTACGGAGCAATGTCCCCAACCGACTTTTTCAACATATTCCTTTTTGGTGTAGCTCCCATCGTGTAAGAGCAAGTCAGCGAATTTGGCCAGCTCAAACCCAGAAGTCCATTCGGGGTCATTCGGGAAATTGCAGGATCCCAGCTTGATCTCATGGTCGGGAATGTAAGTCACGATGGACTTTTCGGTCATCAGACGATACCCCAGCGTCGGTCCGGGATGGCAGATGTATCCACTTTGAATTCTGAGATCACCGATTGCAAACTCCTCGTTGCCCAACTCGTGGATGACCGGATGATTGGGCAGTTCATTCAAACGGATCGGAAACAAGGGTGGAGAAAAGTACCTCCTCAAGCGGTCAATTAGTGACTCGCAGGAGGAAGAAGGCCCCCAGAGGTGAACGGTCACTTCCTGATCGTAAAGCGGAAGAAAAAAACCCAAACCCATCATGTGATCGATGTGCAAGTGGGTAAGCAAAATGTGGATTTCTTTAATGTTTGAACTCAAAAATCTCCCCAATCTTTGTATGCCAGAGCCAGAATCCAAGATGATGCAGGCATCTCCGTGAGTTACCTGATAGCAGGACGTATTTCCGCCAAACCGGTAGTTTTCTGGCCCGGGAGAGGGCAATGAACCTCTGCACCCCCAAACTTTGATTTTCATAGCTCGTCTTTCCAAAACATTGCGATTGCACCCAGGTATCGATTTGGCCTTCCTACCAAAGGAAAGGAAGTGACAGTGATCTTCACCCTGTCTCCTTTCAAGTTGTCAATATTAAAGGAACCGTGGGCTGGCAGTTTGGTGCTCAAGGTACGCACTAAGGGCAGGTCCTCGGGAGGTAAGGGATTCCCTTCTAGGTCGGTTGGCTTAAACATCGTGGCCCATTCTTCTACGCGCATTCCTCCGGTATCCGTGAACCGCAGCCCTAGAATTCCTTCCGCGGCTTCGTTGTAAAATAAGAGGTTGCCCTCAGGATCGACCAAGAAAAACGGCATGCTAAGGCTATCTCCGAATTGCCTGGCCATGATTAATTCTAAAGGCTGAGCTGGCATGATAAATAGGGTCTACATTAAAGAATAGGAGAAGTTAACGATTTTTCAGGACTGGCAGAGCTATCCGTTGTTTGTTAAAAAAATAGAGCGCCAAAATCTCGACGATTCTCAATGCTGACTTGTTTTAAAAAAGGAGAATATCCTCTCTCAACCTCAAAAAATCGATCCCAGATTTGTTCCGATCTCAGACTGCCTGTTGCGATTTTTAAAAAAAATTAGAACAACCCCGCCTACCGAAACAAAATTTCGACACCGGTTGAATATCGGAAAATCATTACGACAAAATCCCAAAATCAATATTCCGATTGGTGCTAATTCGCATCATACCAGCCAGATAATCGAATAGCTTAGCGTAGGCTTAGCACGAGTTTTTCCAAAGTCATCTCTTTCTCTATCTCCAAATGAACAAGCTACTCATAACACTAGCTTTCTTGTTTCTAACTCTGCCGGAGGTGAAAGCTCAAAACCAAGACAACCAGCTATTGATCGAAGAAAATCTTCGTCAAAGTGAAAAACAAAAAAAGACAGGGATCACCATGATGATTGCAGGGGGAGCAGCCACTGCGGTCGGAATGATGTTAGCTTGGAATTCCGCCTGGGACAGCGCTGAGTTTGGAGCCGGTGGATTCTTGATGCTTGCAGGATCAGCGTCTGTGATCATTGGTATCCCCATCATCGTCAGCTCTGCGAATAAAGCGAGAAAGGCGGCGACTTTGAGCCTGAGTGCCAATTCCGCGCGTATGATCCGTCCAAACGGTTTCTCGCCTCAGGTCTATCCCGCTTTGAATCTTACTATCCCACTTCACTCCGACAATCGATGAAAAATCTATTCTTAGCCTTCTTGCTCGTGGGAGTGAGTATCAACGCCCAATCCCAAACAAAGACCTTGGCGTCTACGCCAGAGGAATTGCTGCAGAAAAGCAACTCTCAATATAAAGCCGGCGTCATACTATTGGGAGGGGGAGCAGCGATGCTGCTTACGGCCTGGGCAATCCCTGCCCAATATGACGACTATGGCGGGACGACAAACAATTCTTTTCAATCTTTTTTGGGTGTAGCAGGGGCTCTTTCGATTGCTATAAGTGTTCCGGTTTTTTTAAGCTCCGGAAACAACGCCCGAATGGCCGCCAGGCTTTCACTCCAGAATCAAGACTTGTATCAACCCGCAATTGTTCCGGAGCAACCCAGAAATATTCCAGCATTTAGTCTGAAAATCCCCTTCTGAGGATTTTCAGACTAAATGCCAGGCTTCATTTCTTCAGCTTTTCAAAAAGATAATCCTCCGATTTCTTACCCTGCTCGGGATAGGTCCAGTGTCCGGTTTCCGGAACCACAAAAACTTCTTTTGGAGCCCTGATCTCATTGAATGCGGAGTAGAAGGATGTCGGAGGACAGGTATCGTCATTAAAACCCCAGCTGTAAAATCCGGGGGTTTTGAGGATTCGCGCAAAATTCACCACGTCGTAATAGCTGAGGGTTTCGATCGCTTCAGGATAGTTATAGTAGGCGAGATTGTTGCCTGCAAAAATATGGGGCCAACCGCCTGCTCTTCCGTTGAGATACCCGGTCATATCGCTCAGAGCTGGATACATGGAGGAAAGAAATTTGATTCGGGGATCCAAAGCCGCAGTGATGATCGCCAAAGCTCCCCCTTGACTTCCCCCCTGAATCCCGAGGTTTTGTCCGTCAAATTGAGGCAAAGTAACCAAAAAGTCCACCGCTCTGATGCAACCCAGATAGACGCGCTTGTAATAATAAATGTCTTTGTCCGACAGGTTAAAATTCCAATATCCATTTAACCCGCCGCTTGCAAGGTTACTGTAGACTTCAGGTGCCAAATCGATCGGAATGCCATGAATACCGATCTGTAGCGTAATCGCTCCTCTCGCTGCTTTCCCCAAATCACCGGAATAAGGCCGGATGCCCGCGCCGGGCACCTGCAAGATCGCCGGGAATTTACCCTCGCCTTTTGGCACAGTCAAGACACCATAGATTCGGCTATTTTTGATATTTTGAAAATTGACATGATATACATCCACCTGCTCAGTGCTACGCTCTGGCTGATGGATCATCTTGGGATCCATCGGAACTTTTGCAAGCTCTTCCTTCCCTGCACTCCAAAAGGCGTCAAAATCTTCCGGCATTTTCGTCGTCGGTTTGATCATCTCCGGCTCGAAAGCCGCAGTGCCCAAACCTCTATATTCTTTTCCGTCGACCGTTGCAAATACCTCACATCGGAGAAATCCCGGCTTTTCCATTCCCTCTGCGGAGATCATAGCCTTTCCTTCTTTCAGCTGAAGCGGGCCTTCCTTGATCGGATTCATCTTTTCCTCTTGGACAAAAAAACGAACATTTTCCACAGGAACCGCTCGCCCGGATTGAGTCACGGAAACGACAAACTCTACCTTTTCTCCCAGCCTATAGGTCCAATCTTGATGGTCGGGCGAAACAGAGATATCCAGATATTGCTTCGGGATCTGCCCTAAGGATGGATTGATAAGACTGAGACAAAATAGCAGCAGAAGTGTAGATTGCAGCTTCTTTGTATTGAAAGAGGAAAAGGTCATACCGGTGGGGTTTATTGAAATTTGAAGTCTAAAATTTGAGATTTCTTGTCAACGTAAAGGAAGCAAACTCAGGATCAATTTGAAATGCAACTCAATCTCCGAAGTAAATGCCCAGCCCTTTGGCCGCCTGCACCAAGGTTCCATTTGGATCTACCAAATTATAGGCGCTGATGGCTTCTTTGATGGTGACCGACGTGTATACGTTGTTTTTGAGCACGACCAATTGCCCGAAATGCCCCGCCAAGACCAGCTCCATTGCTTTCACCCCAAAGACAGAAGCGATCACCCTGTCATAGGCAATCGGAGTTCCTCCACGCTGGGTATGCCCGAGTACCGTCTCCCGGATATCCGCCTTGAGACCGGCATCCTTTAGCTGCTGACTTAGCGTGTAGCAAACTCCTCCCAGCCGGACCGCATGTCTCCCCTCTTCTCCTTTGCCGGCTGTGACGGTTCCGTCTTTTGCCATGGCTCCCTCAGCGATCACAATATTGGCAAAACCTCTCCCTTTGATATAGCGGCCGTTGAGCTTGGCTACCACTGCCTGCAGATCATAGGGAATCTCAGGGATCAGGCAAATCTCCGCGCCTCCCGCGATGGCGGTATATAGCGCAATCCATCCTGCATCTCTTCCCATCACTTCCATGATCATCACCCGATGATGGCTACTGGCAGTCGTCACCAACCGATCAAAGGAGTCAGACGCTGTCTGAACAGCAGTCTGAAAACCGAACGTAAAATCCGTTGAATTCAAATCGTTGTCAATTGTCTTTGGCACTCCGACCACAGGCATCCCTGCCTCAAACATCGCCTGGGAAATTGCCTGTGACCCGTCTCCACCAATATTGACCACCGCATCAAATCCTTTTTCCTTCAATCTGTCCACCAACCAAGGAATCCGATTGACCAATTTCACGCTTCCATCAGGTTGCTTTTCGGGATAGCTCATCGGGGTGCCCTTATTGGTCGTGCCGAGGATAGTTCCGCCTTTGACATGGATCCCGGAGACGGCTTTTCCATCCAGCCTGACCAATCGGGTAGGCTCTTCCATCAAGCCGTTGAGCGCCTCGAAACTCCCCCACACTTCCCAACCCGCTTCTCTGGAGGCGCGCTTTACAATCCCTCTGATCACGGCATTGAGACCTGGACAGTCTCCGCCACCTGTGGCAACTAATAACTTTTTCATAGCTTATCGAATCGAACTTTTTAAATCCACTGTTTCATTTTTTCGAATATACCCAAAAAAGAAGGTAGGAAATATTTCCAATTTTTCACTGTATCTTTTTCCTGGCTTTGGCTCAGAAAGCCAACGGTCAGACCCAGATGAAGCAAAATCCTGAAGCGTGGATTAGACTTCTATTTCTCCTAATTTAAAACTACATGGCAAACGACAAAAATCTTACAGCAAAGTCACTTCGAAAAATGAGTGACTCTGAGCTGATCAAACGGGCTAAAAAAATCTCCAATCGCTATTGCGTAGGCAACGGCAAAGATTTCAAACTCAAAGATTTCTCTACTGATCCCAAAAAGACTTTTGGACCGGAAGATAAGCCGATATTCAAGGAGGCGTTGCAACAGGGAGTCGATATCCTGGCGGAGCTACAAGAGGTGCTCTATGCCCAAGACAAATGGTCTGTATTGGTAGTATTCCAAGCCATGGATGCGGCCGGCAAAGATGGAGCGATAAAGCATGTGCTCTCCGGCATCAATCCCCAAGGTTGTCACGTCACCTCATTCAAGGCTCCAAATTCCGAGGAACTGGATCATGATTTTCTCTGGAGATGTACCAAAGAACTGCCTGGGCGCGGGAAAATCGGAATCTTCAACCGCTCCTATTACGAGGAAGTATTGGTCGTACGGGTACACGAGGAGATTTTGAAACATCAGAAACTTCCCGAAAAACTCATCACAAAAAAAATCTGGGATCAACGCCTGGAAGACATCCGGAACTTCGAAAAGTACCTTCACCGCAACGGTACGAAGGTGATCAAAATCTTCCTCAATGTCTCCAAAGAGGAGCAGAAGCAGCGTTTCCTGGAGCGAATCAATGAGCCGGATAAAAACTGGAAATTCAGCTCTGGAGACGTAAAAGAACGAGGCTATTGGAATCACTACATGAAAGCCTACGAAGATGCGATCCAGCAGACATCCACCAAAGACAGCCCTTGGTATGTAATTCCCGCAGACAACAAGCCTTACGCCAGAATCGCCGTCGCTTCAGCCATCATTCATGCCATGGATGAATTGGAACTGGTTTATCCTTCACTTTCCGAACAGGAACAATCCAAACTTCAGGAGATGAAAACGCTGCTGATGGAGGAGAAAGAGTAAATCTGTGTTCAGTAAGCAGTCGCGTCATTTCGACCATCGGGAGAAATCCTGTTATGGGGAGTAGTCATTTCGACCACAGGGAGAAATCTCACAATATGGAGTGGTACTAATGATCAGATCTCTCCTATCGTCGAGATGACTGGTCCGTAGGAGAAGTCTGGGCACTCGACTCTTGGCTCTTTTTCTTGATACTAGCGTCTTGTGTCTTGATACTTTTCAAATATCAAACTTGATCCCCTGCGCTAAAGGCAGCGAGGTAGAGTAATTGATTGTGTTGGTTTGACGGCGCATGTAGGCTCTCCAGGCATCTGATCCTGATTCGCGTCCACCACCAGTTTCTTTTTCTCCTCCGAAAGCGCCACCGATTTCCGCTCCGGAAGTTCCGATATTGACATTGGCAATCCCACAATCCGATCCTGTTGCTGCAAGGAAAGCTTCCGCTTCCCGCATATTCGTGGTCATGATCGCTGAAGAAAGCCCTTGCGGAACTCCATTTTGGAGGGCAATAGCCTCAGGGAGCGTCTTGTATTTAATCAGATAGAGGATCGGAGCAAAAGTCTCGTGCTGGACGATCTCAAAATGGTTTTCCGCTTCAAAGATCGCGGGCTTCACGTAGCAGCCCGACTCATATCCTTCTCCTGAAACGACTCCGCCCGGTACGACTTCTTTTCCTCCGGCAGTTTTTACTTTTTCGATTGCCGTCAAATAGGATTCAACCGCTCCTTCGTCAATCAACGGACCAACATGGTTTTTTTCATCAAGCGGATTCCCAATCACCAGTTTGGAATAGGCAGAAGCCAATCTGGTTTTTACTTCTTCATAGACATTCTCCTGAATGATCAAGCGCCGTGTCGTCGTGCATCTTTGTCCTGCTGTACCGACAGCACCAAAAAGTGCTCCCCGGATCGCAATGTCCATATCTGCATTTTCAGTGATGATGATAGCATTGTTTCCTCCTAGTTCCAAGAGCGACCTTCCGAGTCTTTCTCCCACAGCCTTAGCAACCAGTTTGCCCATCCGGGTAGAACCAGTGGCAGAAACCAAAGAAACTCTTGGGTCATGAGACATCAGCTCGCCTACTTTATAATCTCCAACAATGAGGTTTGAAATACCCTCCGGCATTCCATGCTCAGCAAAAACCTTTGCTGCGATGTGTTGACAGGCGACGGCCGACAGCGGTGCTTTTTCGGAAGGCTTCCACACGCAAACATCCCCACAAACCCAAGCCAAAGCCGCATTCCAAGACCAAACCGCCACGGGGAAATTGAACGCTGAGATAATCCCGACGATCCCCAAGGGATGCCACTGCTCGTACATCCGATGTCCCGGGCGTTCAGAATGCATGGTCAACCCGTACAGTTGGCGGGAAAGTCCCACTGCGAAATCACAGATATCGATCATCTCCTGCACTTCGCCCAGCCCCTCTTGGTAGGATTTACCCATCTCATAGGAGACCAGCTTACCCAGATCAGCTTTTACTTCCCTGAGTGCATTGCCAATTTCACGCACTATTTCTCCACGCTGAGGAGCGGGAACGGTTTTCCATTTTTCAAAAGCCGCCTGAGACTGCGCAATTATTGCTTCATATGTCTCAGGGTTGGTTGGCTGTACTTTAGCGATCAACTTCCCGTCGGCAGGAGAAAAAGACGAAAGGTAGCTCGCTCCAGAATCTAGCCAATTCAAGCCAGTTGACGAGCCAAGATTTTCGGATTGCACTCCGATTTTTTGTAAAGATTGTCGGATGCCGAATGCGTCAGTCATGGGGATAAGTAGATTTTTCCTTTCCCAAAGCTAAAAATAAAAGCTTTGAATCAGGTAAATGCTTTCACTCTAATAGCCGTCGGAGGATATTCAGAGGATTAAGCTTGGTATAGGTTTTCACGAGTTTGGGGCCTGGACTTATCTTATAGACCAAATTGATACGATAGTTTCCGGTGTTGGCCGAATGTGTGACATCCTGTTGTTTGGCAAGATCGAGATGCTTGTATACATAGCTGCCATTGATCGAAAACCGATTGCCATTGTATCCGGCAAATCCTCTCAGAAAATACCCTGGCGTCACTTCAAACTTGGTCGTTTCTTTGTCTTGATCGGCTTTCGAAAATCCCAATCCCACATTTGCTGAGGCTGCACCGGTGAGGAAAAATCCCTTCCCCAAAACCAAAGTTCCTACCACCCCCCCACTCGGCCCGACCTGATAGAAATCCGCTCGGGTATAATTACCAGGAATCGCAAGGTCCTGGGGAATCACCAAAGAGTCGCCACTGATTCTGACACGATAAACCTCAAAACCGGCCATAGTAGAGAAAGCGGACTTCTTCTGAATTGCAGACTGGTGAAAGGCCGCTTCCAAAGAAATCTTCTCGCCATTGAAGATGTAACTGGCACCGACGCCAAGTTTCACGACTTTAATGTCTCGCCGAAGGTAATCTTCTCCAGAGCCTCTATAGTCTTTGATTAGATACCCGTTGTAAAACTGTCCAAAAAGATCAATTACCCAGCTTTGGGGATAAATGTGCGCTTGAAGATCCAAAAATTTTGGCCAGTCTTCCTGTCGGTCCTGGTTCAAAAACGAAACCGGAAAAGCCATATTCAGCGTAAACTTTTGATACGTAACTCCGACCCCAAGATTTAGCCCACTATTAGGTTCATACACACCGACTGGATCTCCATAGTTAATCGCAGTATATTTTTTCGATACGTATGTCCTCAAAATCATCTTTTCAGACTGTGGTTCGATATAGGCAGTATCCAAGCCCCTGATCTGGGCAAACAAGATATTTGGAATTTGTGTAAAAAATAAAAGGAGCAACAGGCAGCAAATTTGTCTCATAGTAGGTTTCCAGATATGTTGTGGTAGGTGGAGACTTTAAAACCCAGTTACATTGGCTAGTGATCTTCTCTGCTCAGCTGGCCGGTGCTTCGGAAGAATGCGCCCACGGTTGGAAAAAAAGCGAATAATCAGTTTATGAAAACTCAATATAAACAAAAAGAACCCTGACGCTAGCCAGGGTTCCTTCAAAACTATTCTGAGTTCGAAAAATGGATTCCTAAGAATCTCATTTTTGAAAAAGAAGATAAAGAAAAGTTGTTAATCACCGAGGATAAAATTAGAACATCCTTAAAATAAAACAAATGATTTTTTGGATTTTTCTGATCTAAAAATTACAAAAGCAATCTTTTTCAACGATTTTTAAAAGAATCCCACATAGGATCAAGAATTAATAAATTCAATACCTTTCGGATCAAATTAATTCCCTCTCTATGCCTAGTCTACTGGTATCGGTCGTTGTGCCCTGCTACAATCAATCAAAATACCTGAGAGAAACCGTGGAAAATGCCCTCAAATCCACCTATCGGCCCATAGAGCTCCTGATCATCAACGACGGATCTAAAGACGACTCCCTCGGAATCGCCCGAAAACTAGCCGAGGAATTTCCTGAAGTCCGCGTATTGGATCAACCAAACGGCGGTGTATCAGTGGCCAGAAATAATGGGATATCAAATGCCAAAGGAGAGATAATACTCCCACTAGATGGTGACGACCTGATTGCTCCCGTCTACATGGAGGAAGCCGTGAAAGTTCTTACCACACGTCAAGAGGTCAAAGTGGTCTATTGTCAAGCAGTAAAATTCAATGAGGAGGGACAGAAAAAGTGGCATCTGAAACCCTTCAGCAGACATCAATTGGCTAAGGACAACATGATTTTCTCGGCAGCCTTTATTTGGAAAAAGGATGCAGAGGCAGTAGGAGGCTTTTCAGAGGACATGAAAATGGGAAGGGAAGATTGGGAGTTTTGGATCAAAATGCTAAAGAACGGAGGCGAAGTAGTGCAGCTCCCATTCGTTGGATTCTACTATCGCCTCACTACCACGAGCAAACGAAAAAGAACCGGTACGATTCAAAAAAAGCGTGATCGAATAGACTACCTCAATAAGAAGCATGCGGATTTTTTCGAACGAGAACTCAACGGCCCACTGCGCATTCAGCGCACTTGGTCCCGACCTTACAATAAGCTGATGAAACTGTTGCGCCTACTTTGATCAGATCTTATCCAAGCCCTTCCAGAATTTCAAAAAGTAATATTTCAACGGATTCGTGTATTTCAATTGCTTCCAAGGACGGCTTGCATGCGGACGATGCCATACCGGTGCGTTCATCAGGACAGTATTTTCAAAGCCCAACTCAATGGATTTTTTGGAAATAAACGTATCGTACCAATCCTTGGCTTCATCCAAACCTTTGAAGTCAAAGCTGCGCAAAAACTCCACAGAGAAAAGCGTGCAGCAAAAACTCAGACTACGATTGGTATTAATGACCGGCTCTTTATGTCCTTTGAATTTCAGGTAGGGAAAGTTTACAGTCCCCTTATCATCCACGGTCACCGACCCCACCAACCCGGATTTTTTACTAATTTTCTGGAAAGATAAAAGACTGGATATCGTGTCCGTCTTGAGTACTACATCTGACTCGACCACCAAAAATGGCAATGTATTTTCCAAAGCCATCTTTTGAGCAAGCTGCAAAACCAGCTTATAATTGGGAGAGGGGTGATCCGTGAGGTCTTCGATATGAATCAATTCATAGCCAATCTGGGACTTATTTGCTTCCAAAGCGGCTCTGGTCTCCGCGGAACTGAAGTCGTTGAAAATCACATGGCGAACCGAAGCGTCTGAGGCCGCTATAGCTCTTGCGGTATCCAGGGTTGTTTCGATGGAATTTTTCACCGGTGTAATTACAAGTACTTCAGCCATAAATTGAGTGTTTATTCAAAATTAAGCCTTTCTGTCAAGGCAAAAAAATAGCCCCGGCTTTCGGCGGGGCTAAGAATTTATTTCAAGGCGATCAGGCTAGCTCACCCAATGCTTTTTTGATTCGCTTTAGTGCCTCCACCAAATCTTCCTCAGAAGCGGCATAGGACAATCTCACGCAGTTTGGAGCACCAAAAGCGCCGCCGGTGACGAGCGATACATTGGCAACAGATAGTAAATAAAGGCAAAGATCATCCGCTGTGTTGACAGTCTGTCCGTGCGCTGACTTGCCAAAGAAGGCGGTCACATCCGGGAAGAAATAGAAGGCTCCCTGCGGAACGTGTGTTTTGATTCCTGGAATATCTCTCAACAAGTCCAACACCAAAGCGCGTCGCTTAAAGTAAGCCTTGGTCATTTCATGAGAAGGAGCCTGATCACCGGAGATTCCAGCCAGTGCCGCACGCTGCGCGATGCCGGTATTGCCGGAGGTGAACTGTCCCTGCATTTTCTCTACTGCCTTGGAGATCTCCAGGGGTGCGCAGATATAGCCGACTCTCCAGCCGGTCATCGCGTAGCCCTTTGAGAAACCATTGACGGTGACCGTCCGCTCAAACATATCCGGGAACGAAGAGATGCTGTAATTTTTGCCCTCGAAATTGATCAGTTCATAGATCTCATCTGCAACGACGATGATGTTTTCATGCTGTTTCACCACGTCTGCTATAGCTTCGAGTTCTTCCTTCGAGAAAACAGAACCGGTTGGATTACATGGAGAAGAGTAGATCACTGCTTTTGTTTTTGGCGTGATCGCCGCTTCCAGTTGAGCCGCAGTTGCTTTGAAATTGTTTTCCAGAGTTCCCTCGATCAGCACTGGTACACCTCCGCAGAGTTTGATGATCTCCGCATAGCTAACCCAATAAGGGGAGAAGATCACTACTTCATCACCTTCGTTGAGAATACACATGAACGTATTGGCGATGGAGTGCTTCGCTCCTACTGATACGACAATATTTTCGGCTTTGGCCTGCTCGATGGAGTTTTCCTCGCGAAGCTTTTTGGCGATAGCTTCTCTCAGATCCTGGTATCCGGCTACCGGAGGATAGGCGAAGTATTTCCCTTCGTCGATCGCTGCCTTGGCAGCTTCCTGGATATGTTTGGGTGTTTTGAAATCTGGCTCCCCCAAACTCAAACCAATAATGTCAATACCTTGAGACTTCAGTTCCCGAGCCTTCTTTGCCATGGCCAGGGTGGCTGATTCCTCCATATTCAGGATACGATCCGAAAGAATAGAATTCATTTTTTCAACAGGTTTATTACAAATTCCTCAAAAATAGCCAGAAGATTATAAATTCTAAACAATCCCGTCGATTTGATCTTGAAATGTTATTTTTGATCAAAATAGTTTGCCAATTCTGCCGTTTTTCTTTCAATGAACAGAATATTTCCCGTTTTTCTGATTGCAATGTCTCTCTCGGTCAAATTCGCTTTTGCCCAAAAAGATGAATCCGAGAAAAAATCCGATCCGGACTCAACAGGTGTAGTCAACTCAGTGCTCTTACCCTCTGTTGCCCCCCTTTTGCTCTTTGATGAGGACAAAGAAAAAGAGGCGAAAAAGGAAAAAAAGAAAAAAGCCCGCAAGAATATCTGGTTTGGAATCAAGACCCAGCGCGGCTATACCCGCAGAGAACTGCGTGGCCAGACCTATTACGAGTTCTTCAACTATACTGACATCGCCAAGGCTCCAGATCCCTACATTCGGGATGTGTATTGGTACGACGCCAGAAATAAAACCATCAATTCCTCCGGCTATGCCAAGGGAGTTGGCTACTTACTCCATGGGCCCTATGAGCGAAAAGTCAACGAGACGTTGGTGGAGAGTGGTATGTTCTATTATGGCACCAAGCATAGGACGTGGATGCTTTTTGATGATCAAAACGTCCTGCAGGACAAGAATCACTATTCCGAAGGCTGGCCTGAGGAATCTCGGATCACTTACTATGATCAGGGCGCTCAATCCATCGAAGAAATCACACCGATCCAATACAGTCTCGAAGAAGGAAACTATTACTACTTCTACGATAATCAGCAGATCGCTGTCACTGGGGAGTATCAATACGGCGAAAAGGTCGGGTTATGGACGGAATACTGGGATACTGACAATTCTAAGGCGGCCCGCAAGCGGGAAATTCAATACCAGGAGGCTCCTTATACAAAAAAATTCCGCCCGTATATACGAGCGGAATGGGATAAGGACGGAAATCTGATTTACCGAAAAGAGCCCTGATTAATTGCCCTTAAATTTGAATTGTTGGCCACCGACAGAGGCTTCATACATCAAGCCTCCTTTGGTTCGAGTGAACACCGCGACTCCGTCTACATATTTTGCATTGGCCGATGCACCGGATGCCGCAGCGACTGCCGATACCTGAGCCGACATTTCAACTTTGTTTTCTTTGAATCGCTCAAAAGCTGCTTGGTTTTCGAAAAACACCACTTCGCTATAAGATTGACCTCCCGCTTGGAACCCAATGGTCACCTGAGTCATTTTCGCCATGCCTACCAACACTCCCCCTTGATAGGCCACACCATTTCCCGCTGCTCCACCCACCAAAAGACCTCCTTTACCGACATTTGGCAGGATGATATAACCATAGGCGGAATCGAATAAATCACCCATAGTTGGGTCATCTTTCAAAAAAGCTGCCTTGGCTTCCTCGGCGTCGGCAATAATTTTGTCGTTATTTTCTTCTTTCTGTGCGAAGGTCGCTGTGGCCACGAAGGCCAAGAAAAGGCCTAGAAATAGTTTTTTCATTGCTTGTTTGTTTTAGTAAAATGCATCTTCAAAATGTCGGAAATTAACCGTACCGGCTTTGTCTCTATAAACTCCAATGATGTCAAATCTGATATCTTTCTTCCAATCTATTTCATAAATATAGTAATCAGCAGCTTTCACAAGCAGCCTCTTTTTCGTCGAGTCTACAAATTCCTCCGCAAAACCAAAGCCAGTTCCAGATCGGAATTTCACCTCTACAAAGATCAAAATTCCTTTGTGCTTCATTATTAAATCGATCTCCGCATAGCCATGTCGGTAATTTTGATCGAGTAGTTCGTAGCCCCTCCCCACCAACCAATCTGCCGCCAGTTGCTCGGCGAGTCTCCCGGTATCATTGTGCTCGGCCATTTTAAAATTGTTTAATTTTGAAAAATTGTAGAATTCCACAGCATGCTGCGCTGTTCTAAAAATCAATTTTCTGAGGGAAAAAAGATGAATGAAATTATCAATAAAAGGGTAGAATTCCGAGACTTAGGTCTAATGGATTATCAGGAAGCCTGGGATTATCAGGAGGCGATTTTCGCAGAAACGGTCGGCCTGAAAATCAAAAACAGGAGCTTGCCTCCCGAAGACCAGACTCCTACCCCCAACTACCTGCTTTTTGTAACCCATCCCCACGTGTATACTTTGGGAAAAAGCGGCAAAGCTGAAAACCTCCTTTTGGACGAATCAGGACTGGAAAGCAACCACGCCACCTATTACAAAATCAACCGTGGAGGAGACATCACCTACCACGGACCCGGCCAGTTGGTAGGCTATCCTATCTTGGATCTGGATAACTTCTTCACCGACATCCACAAGTATTTGCGGTTTCTGGAGGAAGCGATCATCCGAACATTAGCAGACTATGGAATCGAAGCCGGAAGAATCGATGGACTAACCGGAGTATGGCTGGATCATTTGGATCAGAAAAGACCTCGAAAGATCTGCGCTTTGGGCGTCAAATCCAGTCGCTGGGTGACCATGCACGGCTTTGCATTCAATCTAAACGTAGACCTGAATTATTTTGGCCACATCGTCCCCTGCGGCATTGATGACAAAGCGGTCACTTCCCTTCATCTCGAACTCGGAAAACCTGTGGATGAAGCGGAAGTCAAAAGTCGAGTGAAACAACATTTGGTGGAGCTGTTTGAAATGGAGCTATTTTAAAACCGAAAACACTACTGAAGAAGAACACAAACCATCTTTGGCTTACAAAATCACCCCAACTTTTACCCCGGGATTCCTGCCCTACCAACCATGAAAAAAGACATAGATTTCTCTCCGGTAACCGGAGTAAAACTCGCCATCGCCAAAAAAGAAACTCCTACCGGTGAGGAATGGAACGTATTCATCATCAATCTCAATCTGATCGAACTGAATACCGTCTTGGTCACTTCCAAGGGCTATGGCATCCTAGACGGAGAAAAACGACAAACGGCTACGCTCCGCCATGTGATCGATGAATTGGGAGCGCAATCCATTGCCAAAGTGGAACCGATTGATCCTGTCGTTTTTGCCCTGACCAACGAATTTTGGGTGAGCTATTACATACTGGATCAGATTTTTGACAAAAAGTTTATCTTTACTCCAGGCAGCTTCGACCCTGCCCACTTGGGCTTGATTCCTGAAATCGGCCTGAAAGGAATACTTCACCCTTAAATCTCATCCTATGGCGGATTTTTTTGAGCAATTGGGAGACATCCTCTTTTTAGACATCGAAACCGCCTCCGTGACGGAAAAATTTGAAGAACTTGATCCACGGCTTCAAGAGGAATGGATCAAAAAGGAACGCTTGATCAGAACCGAAAATCCGACCGAGTCTCCGGGATCGCTGTTTTTTGACCGCGCAGGAATCCACGCAGAGTTTGGAAAAGTCATCTGCGTAGGTGTTGGTTTTTTTCAGAGCAAAAAGAAGGACAATAAGCTGGTCTATCGATCGAAAATAATCGCTGATGGGAATGAGCGGGAACTTCTTTTGGAATTGAATGCTTTACTTAACAGGAAAAAGTGGGTGCTTTGTGCGCACAACGGCAAAGAATTTGATTTCCCCTATCTCTGCCGGAGGATGCTGATTCAGGGAATTCCTCTCCCCGAACCGCTTCAAATTGCAGGGAAGAAGCCGTGGGAGGTTCGTCACCTGGATACCATGGAGCTTTGGAAATTTGGCGACTACAAACACTACACCCGACTGGAATTGTTAGCCGCAGTTTTTGGGATCCCCACCTCCAAAGAAGGCATCGACGGCAGCCAAGTCAACACCGCCTATTACCTCGAAAACGACCTGGAAAAAATCAAAAAATATTGCCTTCGCGACGTGGAAGTGACGGCGAGGATTTTCATGGCGATGCACCCACAGCCCGACGAACTCACCATAGAAATCGTAGAGACAAAAGATTCAAAAAAAGATCACGAAGATTGATGCCCAAGGCATCCAAATCTTTTTACCTTAGAAATCGAGCATGACGAGTACGTCACACGCTTGGATGATTGGTAGCGAGATTCCTCCCGATAACCAACGGGATCGGGATGGCCGCTAACAATCAATTTATTAACACATGAAAAACATCACCCAAATCATGGGAAGAAAACCAGATAGAAAAAACTCAAAACATAAAAAAAGTGGAGGACACTCCAATGACGCAGCCAACTTGGCCAGACGCATCCTCCAATTTTTAGACGCCCATTTCGGCGAAGAATTCAACGCTAAACAGATCACAAAAAAACTGGAAATCCGTGACTCGTTAAATAAGGGCGGTGTCGAACCAGTCCTTCACCAATTGGTGGAATCTGGTGCCATCTCGCGCAACTCCCGAAATTATTTCAGCTCGACCAAGGATCCGGCATTTATCACTGGCACCGTAGACTTTGTAAATCCGAGATTTGCCTTTATCGTACAAGACAATCCTGACGCCGTCGGAGGAGATATTTTAGTCAAAGAGGCCGACCTCAAGCAAGCCCTCGACGGGGACAAAGTCCGCGTGATGGTTTTTCCTACCAAAGGAAAAACAGGCAGAACTGAAGGCCGGGTATTGGAAGTCGTGGAAAGAAGTCGGGATGAATTTGTCGGCCGGGTGGAGATTTCGCCGCGCTTTGCTTTTGTCGTTCCCGACTTCAAGAAAATGCACAAAGACATCTTCGTGCATCGAGGCGAACTGATGGGAGCTGAACACAATGAAAAAGTAATCGTCAAACTCACTGAATGGAGAGAAGACGACAAAAATCCCACAGGAAAAGTCATCCGAGTTCTGGGCAAGGCAGGGCTACACGAGGTGGAGATTCACTCCATCATGGCGGAATTTGGGCTGCCTTTCGAATATCCGCAAGAACCTGAGGCCGAGGCAAACGAAATCTCGGATAAGATCACCGCCAAAGAGATCAAAGCCAGAGAAGACTTCAGGGATGTTTTGACATTTACCATTGACCCAGTAGATGCCAAAGATTTTGATGACGCGATTTCTTATCGGGAGCTGGAAAACGGCAACCTGGAGATCGGCGTTCACATCGCTGACGTGACCCATTATGTCAAACCAAAGACCGCTTTGGAAAAAGAAGCCTTCAACCGGGCAACTTCAGTCTACCTGGTTGACCGAACCATCCCAATGCTGCCCGAGCGACTGAGCAACGGACTCTGTTCGCTCCGGCCAAACGAAGACAAATTGACTTTTGCCTGTACCTTTGAAATGGATAGAAACGGTCATGTACTCAAGCACTGGATCGGAAGAACGGTCATCCACTCCAATCGTCGCTATGCCTACGAGGAAGCACAGGAATGCATCGATACGCAATCTGGAGACTACTTTGAGGAGCTGACTTTGCTAAACGACATCGCCAAAAAAATCCGCAAGAAGCGGTTTGACCACGGCGCGGTAAATTTTGAAACCGTCGAAGTCAAATTCAAACTGGACGAAGCCGGCAAGCCCCTCGGCCTGATGGTCAAGGAGCGTAAAGACATCCACAAGCTGATCGAGGAGTTTATGCTCCTGGCCAACAAATATGTGGCGGAGTTTATTTACAAGAAACACAACGGTACCGATACCTTTGTATACCGAACCCACGACAGCCCAGATTTGGATCGATTGGAAACTTTCTCCGGCTTTGCGAAACGGTTTGGCCACCAGATGGACGTCACCAACGTGCAAAAGATCTCAACTGCCTTGAACAAGCTGATGGAGGAAATCCAAGGCAAACCTGAACAAAACGTCCTCGAGCAGCTCGCAATCCGCAGCATGGCCAAAGCGAAATACACCACCGAACCAAAGGGACACTTTGGATTGGCTTTCGCCCACTACACGCACTTCACCTCGCCGATCCGCCGCTATCCTGACATGATGGTACACCGTCTTTTAGAACACTACCTCGACGGGGGCAAATCTCCAGAGGCAGAATCTTGGGAACAAAAATGCCTGCACTCCTCCGAGCGTGAAAAACGTGCGGCCGATGCCGAGCGCGCGTCCATCAAGTACAAGCAGGTGGAATACATGTCGATGGCTGAGCAGAAGGACTATGAAGGCATCGTCAGCGGTGTGACAGAGTGGGGAGTATTCGTGGAAATCACCGAAACCAAGTGCGAGGGCATGATCCGCGTGCAGGATATGGATGATGACTACTACGAATATGACGAGAGAAATATGCGGTTGATCGGCAGCAAGAATAAAAAAATGATCACTTTGGGCGACAAAGTGATGGTGCGGGTAGTTAACACCGACATAGACCGAAGAACAATCGATTTGGAATTTGCAGACAATGACAGAAAAAAGCCTCGCTCACGCGCTTTTAATTAAACTTGAGGACCACATTACCTCCCACAGTTTCGGAGAATCACCCCTAGAACTTTACGACCCGATCAGTTACATCATGAGCTTGGGAGGGAAGCGGATCAGACCGCTTCTCTCTCTTTTGGCTTATGGTCTATATGGTAAAAACCCTGAGGAAATCCTGAACCAAGCCAGTGCGGTGGAAGTATTTCACAACTTCACGCTGATGCACGATGACATCATGGATCGGGCTCCGCTGCGAAGAGGCAAGGCGACGGTGCATGAAAAATGGAACGCCAACACGGCCATTCTTTCAGGCGATGTGATGCTTATCAGAGCGTATGATCTTCTCCTTGGCACCGCGTCGGAGTCACTCCCGGAAGTGATGCGCCTCTTCAACAAAACGGCTGCTGAAGTCTGCGAAGGGCAGCAGTACGACATGAATTTCGAAAAGTACGAAACTGTCCACGAAGACGAATACCTGAATATGATCCGTTTGAAAACGGCAGTACTGCTGGGTCTTGCGCTTCAACTAGGAGCGATCCTGGCCGGAGCCGAAAAAGAAGACGGGCAGAGACTCTATGATTTTGGGGTAAACATCGGTGTGGGTTTTCAGCTGAAAGACGACCTGTTGGACATCTTTGCCGATCAGGCGAAGTTTGGAAAGCAGGTAGGTGGAGATATCATTTCCAACAAGAAAACTTTCTTGCTGATCAAAGCACTTGAATTGGCAAAAGGAGAAGATGCGGAGGAGTTGAATTATTGGCTTTCAAAGAAGGCGTTTGACAAAGTGGAAAAAGTAACCGCAGTACGGAATCTTTATGAGAAATTGGGAATCAAATCTTTGACTGTTTCAAAGATGGAGTCCTTTTTTGATGCGGGATTCTCCCAGTTGGAGGGCATTCATTTCACCAATCAAGAATACTATCACGCCCTACAATCCCTCACCCAAGACCTGATTCACCGGGAAAAGTAAACCATGGAATTGACACTGACTACGCTCATCATCGGGATCACAGCGATCACGAGCATCTTGGCTTTCAATCGGCACGAGATGATGGATCGATGGATGTTTATGCCCTACCAGATCAAAAAACGCGGACAATGGGATCGGTTCATTCTATCGGGTTTCATCCATAAGGACTACATCCACCTCTTGTTCAACATGTTTACCTTTTACTTCTTCGGAGGTGTGGTGGAAATGTTTCTACGCTACCGCTTCGGCACGGTGGTCGGGGGAATCTTATTTGTGGCGTTTTACCTTTTGGGAATAATCATTTCTGATATACCCACATACAAAAAATACCAAGGCGACGGCCACTATCGCGCACTGGGAGCTTCAGGAGGCACGGCCGCCACGGTGTTTGCCAGTATTATTATCATGCCCTTGGCAGATATCTGTTTGTTCGGCATCGTTTGTTTGCCGGGATTTGTCCTTGGAGTTCTTTTTCTGATCTACTCCTATGTGAAAGGAAAAAGAGGCGAAGACAACATCAACCACGATGCACATCTCTATGGAGCTATCTTTGGAATCGTCTTTATTCTCATTCTCTCGCCTTCCAGCGCTACACTGTTTGTCGAGCAGATCAAAGGTTATCGACTATTCTAAACAAAGGTCCCTGAGTCATTTCTGGGACCTTTCGAATTCAATTTCCGCGGCCATTCCCTTGATGTCCGAGTTTTAAAATATTTCTTTGTTCAGCCCAGCAACAGCCAGTCGATCTTCTCAGTTTGAGATACAGGCAAAAAAAAGCCTCTTCCGAAGAAGAGGCTTTGATTTTTTGAAGCAGTTCGCCTTATGCGGTTGCTGGCAAAACGCTTACATAAGATCTACCGTCAGCTTTGGTTTTGAAAGTCACTACACCTGGCGTCAACGCAAACAGTGTGTGATCTTTACCCAATCCTACATTGAGACCAGCGTGATGCTTAGTGCCTCTCTGTCTGACGATGATGTTACCAGCGATTACTACCTCGCCACCGAATTTCTTCACACCCAATCTCTTGGATTGCGATTCTCTACCGTTTCTGGAACTACCTACACCTTTCTTGTGTGCCATGGTTATATAAGTTTATGTCTTCCTTTGGGGAAAACTTAGAGTGTTATAGTTTCGATCAATACTTTGGTGAAGTCTTGTCTGTGACCGTTCTTCTTCTTGTAGCCCTTGCGGCGCTTCTTTTTGAAGACAATCACCTTGTCACCTTTTACATGATCCAGGATTTTCCCAGATACCTTGGCTCCAGCTAGAAGGGGAGCACCTACAGACACAGAGCCGTCAGCTTCAGCCAACAAAACTTGGTCAAATTCCACGGAAGCGCCAGCGTCACCGTCCAGCTTGGGAGCATAGACGTACTGATCTTTTGTTACTTTGAACTGCTTACCTGCGATGTTTACAATTGCGTACATGATTCTTTGATTCTTTGTCAAAATCGGAGTGCAAATATAAGAAAGTCATTTTGAACAAAAAAACATTCTTCAAAATCAGATTTGGAAATGTGAAGGTAACTTTGAATTTAAGGGAAACTTCTTGGAGATCTGTCTGAATCCTCCTACCCCAATACTTGAGAATCCGAGCTCCAAGCCGGTTCTTTTTTCTTTAAAATTGATAACGGACTGGAAATCAGATTTCAAATTATTTACGATGCGGAACCAATTTTCTGACCTTAGGTCAAAAATCAGGTCAGTTTTTGGTGTGGAAAACTTTTTTCAAAATGTTGAAAATTAATAGAATGCTCGAAAAAGGATGAATTGATTAATTAATAACTTTACTTAAAGTTTATTACTATATTGATTTATAGCACTATATTCATTTTTTGACTTTCAGTCATAAAAACCCTTCAAGCGCCACTTTACCATTTTTATTTCGCTTTTTGCTTTCCATATTTGTTCAAAGGCTGTTCTAAAAAGGCAGCCTTTGCTATCCCCCGACCTGATTGAAATCGGAATTTCCGCCTCAATCCATTTTAAGAACTTTATCAATAACAGAGAGTAAGATGCAGCAAGAACCCATTTTAGAAGAGAACAACGGTCGCTTTGTGCTTTTTCCAATTCAACACAACGACATCTGGCAGTATTACAAGAAAGCTGAGGCAAGTTTTTGGACTGCGGAAGAAATCGACTTGGGACAGGATATGACCGACTGGAAAAATCTGACCGATGGCGAACGGCACTTTATTTCTCACGTCTTGGCATTCTTTGCTGCAAGTGATGGCATCGTCAATGAGAACTTAGCCGAACATTTCGTCTCTGAAGTACAATATACGGAGGCGAAGTTTTTCTACGGGTTTCAGATCGCGATGGAAAACATCCACTCCGAGACTTACTCTCTTTTGATTGATACCTATATCAAGGATGCGGGAGAAAGAGACAAGTTGCTCAATGCCATGGAGCATATCGATTGCGTAAAGAAAAAGGCCGATTGGGCGCTTCGCTGGATTGACAACGGTAACTTCCAGGAGCGACTGATTGCGTTTGCCGCTGTAGAAGGCATCTTCTTCTCAGGATCTTTTTGCTCAATTTTCTGGTTAAAGAAGCGTGGTCTGATGCCAGGCCTCACGTTTTCCAACGAACTGATTTCACGAGACGAAGGATTGCACTGTGATTTTGCATGCCACCTTTACACCAAGCATGTGGTAAATCCCCTTCCGAAAGAAACCGTTCGTGAAATCATCATGGATGCGGTGGCGATCGAAAAGGAGTTTGTCACCGATGCGCTGCCGGTAAGGCTGATCGGAATGAATGCAGACCTGATGTGTCAATACATCGAGTTTGTCGCAGATCGCCTTTTGATGGAATTGGACTGCGAAAAAGTGTGGAACAGTACCAATCCGTTTGACTTCATGGATATGATTTCCCTGCAAGGCAAGACGAATTTCTTTGAAAAAAGAGTCGGCGATTACCAAAAAGCCGGCGTAATGAAATCTGCCGATGCAACCGAGTCCTCCTCCAGATTTTCCGTCGAGGAAGATTTCTAATTAACCACTTTTCATCCAATCCTAAATCATCACACTATGTTAGTAATCAAACGCGACGGAAGAAGAGAATCAGTACGGTTCGACAAGATCACATCCAGGATTGAAAATCTCTGCTATGAGTTGGATCCCAAATTTATCCAACCCATCGAAGTGGCCAAGAAGGTAATTGACGGCCTATACGATGGAGTCACAACTTCTGAGCTGGATAATCTGGCGGCAGAAGTTTGTGCATCCTTGACCGTTAGACATCCGGACTACGCCGTGCTCGCTGCCAGAATCGCCATTTCTAACCTACATAAAACTACGAGTCAGTCCTTTTCAAACACCATGAAGAGACTGTATACCTACGTCAATCCGAAAACCGGCGAAAATGCGCAATTATTAGACACAGAAGTGTACGGCATCATCAAGAGACACGCCGCGCGTCTCGATGAAGCAGTTGATTACAAGCGTGATTTTGGTTATGACTATTTCGGTTATAAAACTCTTGAAAAAAGCTACTTGATCCGACTCGATGGCAAAGTGGTGGAGAGACCTCAGCACATGCTCATGCGAGTGGCCGTCGGTATCCACCGTGAAGACATGGACGCCGCGATCGAAACATACAACCTCCTTTCAGAACGTTGGTTTACCCACGCGACTCCGACACTTTTCAACGCCGGTACTCCAAAGCCACAACTGTCATCCTGCTTTCTCCTCACGATGAAAGACGACAGCATCGACGGCATCTACGATACACTGAAGCAATGTGCCCGAATTTCCCAATCTGCTGGGGGAATTGGTCTTTCTATTCACCACGTACGAGCCAAAGGCAGCTACATCAAAGGTACCAACGGCGTATCTAACGGCATTGTGCCGATGCTGAGGAACTTTGACATGACCGCTCGCTATGTGGATCAAGGCGGAGGAAAAAGAAAAGGCAGCTTTGCCATCTACTTGGAGCCATGGCATGCTGATATCAAGGATTTCCTTGAGCTGAAGAGAAATCACGGAAAAGAAGAAATGCGTGCAAGAGACTTGTTTTACGCACTTTGGATTCCTGATCTTTTCATGAAGCGGGTGGAGCAAAACGAAGAATGGTCTTTATTCTGCCCAAATGAGGCTCCCGGACTTTCCGATTGCCACGGGGAAGAATTTGAGCGATTGTATGAGAAATACGAGCGGGAGGGCAAAGCGCGAGAAACGATCAAAGCGCAAGAGCTTTGGTTTGAAGTGCTGGAATCTCAGATCGAGACCGGCACGCCGTACATGCTTTACAAAGACGCTGCAAATGGCAAGTCCAACCAGAAGAATTTGGGGACTATCAAGTCTTCTAACCTTTGCACTGAAATCATCGAATACACAGCGCCAGACGAAGTAGCGGTATGTAATCTGGCTTCTATCGCACTGCCGAAATTTGTGACGTCCGGCCCGGATGGCAAGCTGATCTTTGATCACGATAAGCTCTATGAAATCACTAAAGTGGCGACCAAAAACCTCAACAAAGTTATTGACATCAACTACTATCCTGTAGAGGAAGCCCGAAGATCCAACTTCAGACATCGTCCGATTGGATTGGGGATTCAGGGCTTGGCCGATGCTTTCATCATGTTGAGAATGCCATTTGACTCCGTCGAAGCTCGTGGCTTGAATGAGGATATCTTTGAAACGATCTATTATGCTGCAGTAGAGACTTCCATGGAATTGGCAAGGACGCAAGGAAGCTACGAGACCTACGACGGTAGCCCGGCATCCAAGGGCATATTGCAATTTGACATGTGGGGTGTAACTCCAAAGTCCAGCAGATACAATTGGGATGGACTCAAAGAAAAAGTGAAGAAATACGGAATGAGAAATTCGCTGCTGGTGGCTCCGATGCCGACCGCTTCTACTTCTCAAATTCTGGGAAATAACGAGTGCTTTGAGCCATATACCTCCAACCTGTACACCAGAAGAACACTTTCCGGCGAATTCATCATGGTAAACAAACACCTGATGAAGGATTTGATCAATCTCGGAATGTGGAATGACACGATGAGAAACCGTCTGATCTCAACCAATGGATCTGTTCAGAATGTACCGGGCATTCCTCAAAACATCAAAGATATCTACAAGACCGTGTGGGAAATTTCCCAAAAAGTAATCATTGATATGGCTGCAGATCGCGGAGCTTATATCTGTCAGTCTCAGAGTATGAACATCTTCATGCAAGATCCAAACTTTGGTAAGTTGACCTCTATGCACTTCTATGCTTGGAAGAAAGGACTAAAAACAGGCATGTATTACCTGAGATCACAGGCTGCGACAGCTGCTATCAAATTCACATTGGATAAAGCATCGCTGGAGACTAAAGTTGAAAAAGCTGTGGTAGTAGACCAAAAAACACAAAAGCAAGATGCCATCACCTGCTCTTTGGACGATCCAGAGGGCTGTGAAATGTGCGGAAGCTAAAATCTAGAGTTCGTAAAATGGATAAAAGGCGTTTGATAGTATCAGGCGCTTTTTTTTTCTGAAAGTCTGGTTAGCGTATCCCATAGTTGTTCCGTGATATCAGTTTTCGCTAAGGTGTTTCTTTGGAGAAA
>NZ_BAAAFI010000043.1:0-106837 GCF_039523455.1 Algoriphagus jejuensis
ATTTTCTTCGTGTGGTCATCACAGTAAATTTAAGGGGTTAATCATAACTTAATTTACTGTCCCGTTTTTGGGGGAATGCTCATGCATCCGCCGTGGAAAAGATCGGGAAGCCTTTCGGCCAATTTTTTCTGTGGTTTTCGGGCAGGGTCGGTATATTGTACCAAACCAATTTTTCGATGAGACTGCTATTTGCCCTGAGTTTGCTTTTTGGCCTGGGAACTACTGCTTTTGCCCAAAAGACAGACAGCGTCTCCCAAGACAGCACGGCCAAAATGAAAAAGATCGACTTCAGCGTGATGCCCTTTCTGAGCTACAACCGCAACCTGAAGTTCATGATCGGAGCTATCCCGATGGCGATGTATCGGCCCAACCCCGCGGACACCATTTCGCCTAAGTCGCTTTCTGGCATGGCAGCGGTTTACACGACGAACAAGTCCTATTTTCTCTCGTTTTTCAACAAAATCTACCTGAACGAAGACCGTTGGCGGCTCACGCTCTTTGGAGTGACTGGAGACCATAACTCCCAATTCTACATGGACGACATGGAGGATCCGGGTTTTTACGACTACGGTACCAAGACTACGTTCATAGCCGTGGGGGCGCAGCGCCGGATTATCCCACATCTCTTTGGAGGGTTGACCTATTCCTACGCCCATCACCACACCGAATATGACGATGGTGTCCAGCCGCCCAGCACGGTGCAGACGAACGGACTCCAGTTCAATGGCCTCTACGATACCCGAGATGCGGTGTACTATCCGCACAAGGGTATCAAGACTTCCCTAAAATGGATCAACTTTCCGACTTGGTTTGGCAATGACGTAGAGGCAAAGAAGATCCTTTCCGAGTACAACCACTACCTTTCGGTGAGGGAGGGTAGGGACGTGTTGGCCCTTCGTTTTGCCGGGAAATTTGGCTTGGGCGACATTGCCTTTGAGCAGCAGGTCACGCTAGGTGGTCGGGATATTCGGGGATACTCCGAAGGAAAATATCGGGGCGACGGGTTGATGGCTGTGCAGGGCGAGTATCGATACAATTTTGAAAACAAGCTGGGTATGGTCGGTTTTGTTGGGCTGGGTACCATCTATGGCTCGGACACGGAGTCTTTTGACTGGAAAGCCTATCCGGGAGCTGGTGTGGGGATTCGATACAGAGCATTTAAGACGGTCAAGTTTAACATCGGCTTAGACGCGGCCGTAGGCAAAGACGACTGGGGCTTTTATTTCAGGATAGGGGAGGCATTTTAGGCCCGAGGCCGTACCGGCTGGTACTCTTTCTCTTGTCTAATGGAAAGGGGCTGATATCGACTGGGGGCTTGTCACTGCCATTTTTATCACTTATAATAGATTTGGCATTCAATCAAAACCCAAAGCCATGGACTTAACCAAGATTTTTGAAAACAACGAAAAGTGGATCCAATCCAAGACCCAGGACGATCCCACCTATTTTGAAAACCTCAACAAAGGCCAAAAGCCGGATGTGCTCTACATCGGCTGCTCAGACTCCAGAGTCACTGCCGAGGAGCTGATGGGCATGAAGCCGGGCGAAGTATTCGTACACCGCAACGTCGCCAACATCGTCAACGCCATCGACCTCAATGCCCAGAGTGTGATCAACTATGCCGTGACCCATCTGGAAGTCAATCACGTCGTCGTGTGCGGGCACTACTCCTGCGGCGGAGTCAAGGCCGCCATGGAAGCCAAAGACCTGGGCATCCTCAATCCTTGGTTGCGCAATATCCGCGACGTGTATAGAGCTCACAAGGACGAACTCAACGCCATCGAAGATGAGCAAAAGCGCTACGACCGACTCGTCGAGCTCAACGTGAAGGAGCAGGCGATCAACGTCATCAAGATGGCAGCCGTGCAGCGGGCCATCCGAAAAAGAGGCATGCAGATCCACGGCTGGGTATTTGACATCAAGACCGGCAAGCTGATCGACTTGGAGATAGATTTTAGAAAGGCTCTGGAAGGTGTGATGGAGATCTATAGGCTGGAGGACTAGTCGGTCAGAATATCATTCCGATACAAAGTGCGGTTAATCGAAATCATAAAGTCGGGTCCAAAAACTAGGAATAGGATTCGGAAGACTCCCTTTTTACCTTTGCGAAAACAATCCAAACTTATGATTCTGGTAGGAAATGCCGTGCTGTCGGACGATATCAAAGAAAACTTTTTTGTCTGTGACCTAGACGCCTGCAAGGGGGCCTGTTGCGTAGAGGGCGATGCCGGAGCGCCGCTGGAAGATGAGGAGACCAAGATCCTGGAGGAAATCTATCCCATCGTCAAAGATTACATCACCGAGGAGGGACGCCAGGCCATTGCGAAACAGGGAGTGTGGGTGATCGACAAGGACGGGGACAAAGGCACTCCCACCATCGGTGACAACCGGGAGTGCGCCTATGCCTTGTACGACGAGCGCGGCATTCTCAAGTGTGGGATCGAGCAGGCCTACATTGCTGGAAAAATCTCATGGAAGAAGCCGATATCCTGCCATCTCTATCCCATTCGGGTGACGAAGTACGAGCAGTTTGATGCGCTGAATTATGACCGCTGGCATATCTGCGATCCAGCTTGCCAGCTGGGGCAAAGCCTAAAAGTGCCTCTATACCGCTTCCTTAAGGATGCTTTGGTAAGAAAGTATGGAGAAGTCTGGTATGAAAACCTACTGGAGGAAATCGAGGGTCCCAAATAAGGAGACTTAGCCGCCCGACTTCTTGGCGCCGTAGCCAGCTTGAAGCAACACCTGGAGGACTTTGTCCCGGTGGTCGCCCTGAATGAGGATTTCGCCATCCTTGGCAGATCCGCCGACTCCGCACTTGTTTTTCAGAAGCTTGCCCAATTCCTTTAGATCGTCTTCTGTTCCTACAAAGCCTTCTACAAGCGTTACCTGCTTTCCGGCACGGGCTTTTTTGTCCAGCAAAACTTTCAGTTTCTGCTGGGAAGCGGGAAGTGTTTCTGCGTCGTCCTGGTTTCCGTGATTGTATTCAAAGCTGTCGCTAGTGGAATAGACCACGCCGTCGCGCTTTTTCCAGTCGTTGTTTTTCTTTGCCATAGGGGAAATAAAAAAGCCCACACCGAAATGTAGGCTTTAAAGGTAAGCTTGAATTACTTGGTTTTATAAGTCCAGACGGGTCTTTTTGAATGATTGACCACATCCTCTGCGATACTCCCGGTGATCAGGTGCAGCAGGCCGGTTCTCCCGTGGGTGGTCATGGCGATCATGTCGGCCTGAACATCGTCGGCAAATTCCAATATTCCGGACTCCTCAGACAGAGAGTTGTAGATTTCTGCCTTAATGTTTTCAAATTGATATTTCCGGACAAATGTCCTGATTCTTTCCATTGATTCCCGGGTAGTCTCAAAATTGCCTGGTGTATTGATCACCACGAAATAGAACTCGGCATCGAAAATCGCCTGCATCCGCTTGATCCGCCCGGCAACGTGATCATCAGATTCCCTAAAATCCGACGCAAATACGACCTTTTTCATTTTATCGATCGGTGTGTCGGCTTTGATGGTGATTACCGGGCATGAGGCGTTTCTTACCACTTTTTCGGTATTGCTTCCGATGATGACTTCTTCGAGCCCGGAGCTTCCTTTCGAACCCATTATTACCAGGTCAGGGGATTCTTTTTGAATTGCTTCATTGATGCCTTTGAATACATTGCCGAGAACCAATTTACTTTTGAAGCTGAACTTAGATCCCTCATATTGTTCTTCGAGTTCTTTGAACTGTTTCTTTCGGGTTTCAATCAATTCCATGTAGAAAATCTGATTTTGAAAATCAGGGATGGACTCCAATCCTCCACCCATAGTTCCCATACCGGTCGTCACGGGGGTTTCCAACACGTGGATCACGCTGATTTCAACATGATGATAAACTTCTGTCAGACTCGTGGCAAAATTGAGGGCATGCTGCGCGGTGGGAGAAAAATCAAAAGGTACGAGAACTTTTATCATGGCTAAAAGGGTTGTTGTGACGTTTCAAATTAGCTATTTAAAGCGATAGGAAAATGATTTTTGAAAGCTTTTGCTAAAAAAGTAAACCGACTCCAAAAAGGATGACCCAAAGCAAAGTGCTGAGTGCCATTTTCTTTAGAAAAGGGTCCGTTTCAGCAGAGGATTTGGCGCGCTGAACACCCAGACCAACTCTCCACATCAATAGCCCAGCTAGAAGAGCAAGCAAAGAAGAAAATTGGCCGCTAATCAGCGAAAAGCCAACCAAGCACAGGTAACCTCCCCCCAATAACGCCCAATTGTAGCGCACGGCGGCTGTTCTCCCAATTCGGACAGGGATGGACCTTTTCCCAGCCAATTCATCGGATTCGATATCCCGGATGTTGTTGATATTAAGTACAGCTGCGCTGAAAAGCCCAAGAGCAACACCGATAAGCAGTGTAAGCGGTTCAAAACTCAGTGTATGGAGAAAGAACGTGCCTAAAACCCCGAGGAGACCGAAGAAAAGAAATACAGAGATGTCTCCCAAACCTGCATAGCCGTAGGGATTGCTGCCGGAAGTGTAGGTGATTGATGCCCAGATCGCCGCCAGGCCAAGCCCCAAAAAGAGAGCGAAAAGTTTCCAATCCTGTACTGCAACGTAGAGTAGAAGTAGGCCTGACACCAGCGACAGGAATCCAAACAAATACATCGCCCGTTTCATCTCCGGCAGTGTAATGATCCCGGACTGGACGGCACGAACGGGGCCTTGCCTTTCGGCGGAATCAGCTCCGTGTACGGTATCGCCGTAGTCGTTGGATAAGTTGGAGAGAATTTGGAGGAAGATCGTAGTCAACGCGGCGAGAAACAGGATCTCCCAGCGGAAAATTTCTTTCCAGGCAGCCAGAAATGAACCTGCCAGAATACTTGCCAACGCCAAGGGTAAAGTACGAAGCCTGACCGCATGCAGCCAGGCTTCTTTTTTCGATGTGATTTCGTTTTTCAAGGAGAAATTTCTTGAATTAGGCTTCGATTAACTGTAGGATTTCTTCGTCCAACGGCTCCACCTTGGAAGGAAAGAACTTGACAAGCTCGCCTTTCTCATTGATGAAATACTTACAGAAATTCCAGTTGGGCTCCTCGTTGTTCCAGCCATTTTGGGAAGCATCGGAAAGCCATCTGTAGAGGGGATGTTTGTCAAATCCTGCTACAGAGATCTTTTCAAACATGGGGAAAGTCACCCCGTACTCCGTTGAGCAGAAGTCCTTGATCTCTTCGTTGGATCCGGGCTCCTGACCTCCAAAATTGTTGGCAGGAAAGCCGAGGATCAGGATATCTTCTCCGTGCTCAGCGTAGAGCTCCTGAAGTTGGGCATACTGCTTGGTGTAGCCGCACTTGGAAGCGACGTTAACCAAAAGAAGTTTCTTGCCTTTGAACCCGGAAAAATCAACTTCTTTGCCGTTGATGTCTTTCATCTTGAAGTCGTAAAAAGAGCTTTCCATAGTCTGATCAAAAGAGGGGTGGAATTCGGCCTGGTCAGTAGGTCTTCCCAGGGTGTTGCCACAGGCGAGCAGGGCAATGCTGATGAGTAAAGTGAGTGTATTCATGATTTACATTCGTTCTGGTACTGCGATGCCGAGCAAGCTCATACCTTTCTTGATTGTCTTGGCGGTGAGCGCGGATAGCGCTACTCTAAAAGCTTGAATCGCTTGGTTCTTTTCTTGGAAGATAGGAAGATCTGCGTAGAATCGGTTGTACTCTTTTGCCAAATCAAAGAGATATTGGGCGATCACCGCAGGAGAAAACTCTGCTGCAGCGAGGCTTAATTTTTTCTCAAAGTTGCTTAGCAGAAAGATCAGGGCAGTTTCTGACTCAGCCAATTCGCCGATACCGGAGAAATCCGGATTAACATAAGGTACTCCGATTTGGTCTGCTTTTCTCAAGATTGCTGCAATCCGTGCATGAGAATACTGGACGAAAGGGCCCGTATAACCCTGGAATTCGATGGATTCCTGAGGGTTGAACAACATGCGTTTTTTGGGATCGACCTTGAGCAGAAAGTATTTCAGGGCGCCCATTCCCAGAGTTTCATAGAGCTCCTTTGCCTGCTCGTCGGAGAAGCCTTCGATCTTGCCGAGTTCCTTGGTGTGATGCTCGGAGGTCTCGATCATTTCCTGCATCAGGTCATCGGCATCGACTACCGTGCCCTCTCGGGATTTCATCTTTCCGGTAGGCAAATCGACCATCCCGTAAGACAAATGGTAGAGTCCCTCGCCGTACGATCTGCCGAGTTTTCGCATAATCTTAAACAAAACATCAAAGTGATAATCTTGCTCGTTTCCAACGACATATACGGATTTGTCGATTTGAAAATCTTTGTATTTCAAGTCTGCTGTACCGAGGTCTTGGGTGATGTATACAGAAGTCCCGTCACCTCGGCGGACGAGCTTTTCATCCAAGCCTTCGTCGCTCAGATCTACCCACACTGATCCATCATTTTTCTTAAAAAATACACCCTTCGCCAAACCTTCTTCCACGATGTCCTTGCCTAACAGGTAGGTATCGGACTCGTAGTAATACTTGTCAAAGCTGACACCCATCTGAGTGTACGTCGCTTCAAAACCAGCATACACCCATTCGTTCATCTGCTTCCAAAGTGAGACGACTGCTTCGTCGCCAGCTTCCCACATTCGAAGCATTTCCTGGGCTTCGAGAATGATTGGTGCATTTTTCTTTGCCTCTTCCTCGGATTGACCAGCTGACTTTAGTTCCTCGATTTGCTTCTTGTATTCCTTGTCAAAAAGCACATAATATTTCCCCGCCAGGTGATCACCCTTGAGCCCCGAAGATTCGGGAGTTTCACCATTTCCAAAGTGCTGATAAGCCACCATGGATTTGCAAATGTGGATGCCTCGGTCGTTGACCAGGTTGGCTTTGATGACCTCATAGCCGTTTGCAGCGAGGATCTCCGCAACGGAGAAACCAAGAAAGTTATTTCTGAGGTGGCCAAGGTGCAGCGGTTTGTTAGTGTTAGGAGACGAGTACTCCACCATTACTTTTTGGCCGTTTGCTGGAAGCTGCCCTAGATTGGGGTTGGAATAAATTTGGGAGAAAAGATCTACCCAGACCGTTTCGTTCAGCACGAGGTTGAGGAAGCCTTTGACGACGTTGAAGTCTGCCACCACCGGGACATTTCCTTTGAGGTATTCACCTATTTGCGTGGCCGTGCTATCAGGGTTGGCTTGGGATATCTTCAAAAACGGAAAAACCACAAAGGTATAAGTTCCCTCAAATTCCTTCCGCGTAGGCGCCAAGCTGATCCGATCCAAAGGCAAATCGTGGTTGTAAATGTTCTGAAACGCCAGCTGAATGCCTTGGATGATGTTTTCTTGTATGTTCATTATCTTAATCTGACCGCGAAGGGTTTTTTATCCACAAAGAGTCCAAAGGTACATAAAGAATGCCTTTTGAACTGCCTTGGGGCTTTGGTTAAAATCATGTTTTTGATCTCTGATCTGATTTGAATCAACGTTTCCTTGAGGAGTAAGCCAAGTTTTGAAATCGCAAATTTCGACTCCCAGCAATTTGACCGAGAAGGGCGGGAATGTCTATTTCATTGACTTTTTGTGGCGCAGACTGATTTTGAGATTTTCTAAGTTCTCTATTCCAGCCCAAGCATCGCTTTGATATCCTGCAGAGACTTTCCTTCTTTTCTCAAAAACTGAATCGAAGTAGCACCAGCGGATTTGGAGAGCTTTTCTTGTTTGGGCCCTTTGATCAGGGGGTGATGGTGAAAGGTAATTTGTCCAATCCGAGGCTCATCGAGATGTTTGGAAAGATCGAGTTGCGCCAAGGTAGAACTGTATAAATCATTGCCTCTCACGATCAGATCCACGCCGAAGTGCAAATCATCAAGGACTGAAGTCAAATGATAGGCAGGTAATCCGTCTCTTTTCCGGACTACATAAAATGCCGCATCCTGCGGGATCAATGCTTTTTTCTGGTGGTCTGGATATTCTTTCAACTTCAGATAGTCAGCTTCCATGGTATCCATTCTCCAGGATACTTCGGCTTTGTCAAGCGAAAGCCTTCTGTCCAGGCATTGTCCAAGATAGTAGCCTGAGGAGTCGAGTTGCTGGATCTTCTTGCGGGAGCAATCGCACGCAAACAATGATTCAGTGGCTCTCAATTTACCCAGTGCGTGTTGGTATTTTCCCATTCTGTGGATTTGAGACCACTCGGTTTCAAACTCGCTAAGATTTTTTGGTCCTTGGTCAATCTTGATTTCCAAGAAATCCAACGTCTCAAAAATATCTTCCACATATTCGGTCCGATATCGTTCACGATCCAAGTCGTCGATCCGAAGTAGAATTTTTGCCCCATGCTTCTCGGCAAGTGCCTTGGTAATCAAAAAAGAATAAGCATTTCCCAGGTGGAGAAATCCGCTGGGAGTGGGAGCGATGCGGGTCAGATTGTAATCCATGCGGCGAAATTAGCTAGATTGAAATAAAAAAGAATGAATCGACTCTTCCTAGTTGTCCTGATCTATGCCGGTCTAAGCTCATGCACTTCCAACTCTGTAAACCCAGTGACCGGTCGAGACTATATTTTGAAGTCAATAGAATACCACGATCCGGAGGAAGTTTGGGGGAGTCTTAAGGCAACGTTTGTGATTCAGGATAGCTTACCAGCGGGTCGAGATTCGCGATTCTATGAATTTTCTGTGGACAACGCAGAAAGTAAAATGAGCTATAAAATCAAGGATCTTCAGTACCTCGTGTGGCATGATTCTGTACAGGTGCTCGAAGGTGAAGTCGAAACGGAACGGGCATTGCGAATGCGAAATTACTATACCTATCTATGGGGACTTCCCATGAAGTTGACGGATCCCGGTACGGTCATCGACGATGATGTCAAAACAGAAACGTTGGATGGAGTCCGCTATCATGTGGTGAGAGTGCCCTATGAAAAAGACATTTGGTACTTCTATCTCGATCCGGAGACGTATCGAATGGCCGCCTACAAATTTTACCAAGACGAGCCAAACCTGAAGGGGGAAATCATCTATCTGGAAGGGGAAAGGGAATTCAGAGGATTGAAAATCCCAGCCAAACGATCTTGGTATCGGACGGAAAAGCCAGAGTTTTTGGCCACTGATCAGTTGTTGGAAATCAAAGAGACGGATTAGCCTCGACTGCTGTTAAGTTACTTTAACTGGGATCGCTATCGAGTAGGGCTAGTTTCCAGTAATTTGCACTCGAAATGAAAATCCCTGTTTTCTTTATCGTTTTCTTCAATTTTCTACTTTGCGCCTACGGGCAAACCAACTTTTCGGGCAATGTATTGGATGCTTTTGACAAAAAATATCTGGAGGGAGTCACGGTATCTATTACGGGCGGGGATGAGGTTATGACCAATGCGAGAGGATATTTTTCACTCAAGGGTGCCGAGGGAGACACCCTGAAGTTAAGCTTTCCTGGCTTTATTGACCGTGAGATAGTATTGGGAGAAGACCATTTTCTGTTACTCCAAATTCAGGATCGGGCACGGTTGCTTCCGACGTTTCAAGTAGATGCGCAGCCCTATCGATACAGATTCAAAGACGGAAAACTGTACCTCGCCGAGGACGAACCGGAGTATGTCAAACGGCTGAGTAGCGGCGTGAGTGCCGGTGCTGCAAACAATGCTGACCTTACACCCGGTTTTGCAATTTACGGGGTGCTGAGCTCGCTGACCAAGAGGAATAGGGAATTGCGACAGTACGAGGAGCGGCTGGAATGGATCAAGCGACGACAGGGCTATTTGGAAGTCATCGACTCCGAAGAACTCCGCACCGAATTGATGGAAAACTATCAATTAACCCGTGAAGCTTGGGACCAGTTGATCATCCGTTTCAATGCATTTCACCTTGAGCATGAGTTTCTAGACTGGCCCAAAGCTCGTGTGGATGCGAGCCTGCGGGAATTCATCCGGATCGAGGCGTATCTCGACTATTAACTTTTGCGCTTGAAAGACCAGGTGACAAAAAACCTTGCTACGACTTCACCGGCAGGATTTTTTCCGCTGGAAATCATCGTCAGTTGTTCCGCTTCTCCGACTTTCAATCCTTGGATCAAATCAAACAATTCGGCCCCTTGTTCACAGGAAAAGGTGATTTTGGTATTGGCCTTTTTGGAGTATTCCGCCCGGAAGTCTACCACCAGCATGCTGATGGCTCCTTTTCCCGCCAGAGCCAACTGACCCAGTGCCCCTGTGCTCAACTCCGCCGCTCCTGCCAAAGCAGCGAAATAGATGGATTTGAAGGGGTTTTGAGTTCTCCAGGAATAGGGGATGGTGACTTCACATTTTTCCATGGTCAGGCTTTTGATCCGAAGTTTCCAGAAGATGGCCGAGGGGAGTTTGACCAGCATGGCAAACCAAAAAATGAGCGGATTGCACATCTTTTGTTGGTAAGCACGGGTGGCGGGAGAGAGCGTTCGGGTCGAAAGTTGCATTTCCATCTTGAAGTATTTTTACTCAAAATACTAAAATTACCGTGACCGACGAACCTTGGTATCGTTTTTGAAATTCGGGCTGCCAAGAAAAACAATCAATCCTGAAATCCAGCTTAAGGAAAGCAATGCAAATTGAATTGACTTCCGAATACGCGAAATTTCAGATTGCCCTAAAAAATCAATTTTATACAGATGAAAAAGATAGCAATAATTTTTGCGTGCGGACTGTTGGCCTATTCCTGTGCCAAAGTTCCCCTGACCGGTAGAAGTGCCTTGGCGGTAGTTTCTAACGACGAGATCCAACCTTTGGTAAACGAAGAGTATAAAAAGGCGGTTGCTGCGGACAAAACTCTGACCAGTACGCCGGATGGACAGAAAGTAGTTCGAGTAGGGAAGAAAATGGCTGCCGCTGTCGAAGCCTATCTGATTTCTGAAGGCTACCAGGAGTTGGTGGATGATTTTGCCTGGGAATTCAACCTCTTAGAGAGCGAGCAGGTCAATGCTTGGTGTATGCCCGGTGGTAAGGTGGCGTTCTATACAGGGATTATGCCAATCACCCAAGATGAGACGGGGATTGCTGTCGTAATGGGGCATGAGATCGCCCACGCGGTGGCTTCCCACTCTCGTGAGCGGATGTCCAACGGCATGATGATCAACATGGGGATGAGTGCTTTCTCCACAGCTTTGGGTCAAAATCCAACGATGATGGAGCAAATCTTACTTCAATCAGTTGGTGTAGGTAGTGAGCTAGGAATGTTGAGCTTCTCCAGAAAGCATGAGTTGGAAGCCGATGAGATGGGCTTGATCTTCATGGCAATGGCAGGATATGATCCGCGTGCAGCTCCGATTTTCTGGGAAAGAATGTCGGCAGCCGGAGGTGAAGCACCACCGGAGTTTCTCTCCACTCACCCAGGTCCAAACAAAAGAATCGAAAAGCTGAATGCGAATATGCCGAAAGCGTTGGAGTATTATAAGCAGTAGGGCAGCCCTAAGAATCAGTTTCCAGTCTCAGTAAAAATAGGTAGTGGTGAGTAGTAAGTGGTCAATCAACTTACTACTCACCACTAACTGTATACAGTCTGCCTAATCTGCAAGCGAGATTGTAAAAGAAAATCCTTCGAGGTCAAATTAAACTAAAATGACTAGATCCTTTGACTGATCGCTGCTTACTGAACTTACTTCATTCCGAAACCTCTTAACTTCACCTGAGTCAGCTTACGTTTGGTATCCAGCGGAAAGTCGCCGCGCATCATCCACTCGTAGTAGCCCGGTTCTTCTTTCAGGGCTTGTTCGATGGTTTTTCCTTTGTGTTTCCCGAAGTTGAAAATCTCCTGTCCTTGGGAGTTGAAGACGAATCTACCGGCAAGATCGACCATTTTTTCATTGACCATCTCGTGGATCTTTTTCATGTCATTGGTGAAGATGCCCACTTTTTTTCCCTGAAGATCCTCGATTTCCTCGCCTTGGTAACGTTCAACTTGAGCTTGAAACACGTCCAGTGTCGCAAGCGTATCCGCTTCGGCACTATGGGCGTTTTCGAGTGATCGTTGGCAGTAGAACTTGTAGGCTGAAGTAAGGTTTCTTTTTTCCATGAGGAAAAAGATCTTCTGCGCATCAAGTAAGTTTCTGTGCTCCAGATCAAAGTCGATTCCAGCACGCAAAAACTCCTCCACCAATAAGGGTATATCGTACTTCAATACATTGAAGCCGCCCAAATCAGCCGTACCGATAAACTGTTGTACTTCTTTGGCGATGTCTTTGAACAAGGGCTCGTTTTTGACATCCTTGTCATAGATCCCGTGGATCAGCGAAGCTTCCAGAGGAATCGGTATGCTTGGGTTTACCCGTTTGGTATAGATCTCACGTCCTTCGTCGGGGTGAAGTTTGACGATGGAGATTTCCACGATTCTGTCCGTTCCCACATTGGTACCGGTAGCTTCCAGGTCAAAAAATGCAATTGCGTTTCTAAGATTAAGCTTCATTTGAGTTGAATTTTGCTTTCAAAGGTTCAAGGTCCAGGTTGTCGTAGTTTCCTGAACTCATCAAAAGCAGGTTTGTATTGGTGTAATTCTGAGAGTTAAGGTACTCCTTTAACGCCTGACTTTCTGTAAAAAGGATCAAATCTGCTCTTTTAAATCCCTCTCTCAGCGTGGCTTGATCCATGAGTTTAAGTTTTTTTAGCGCCACGGCATGAGGGTTCAGGTAAATCACAGCGGTGTCGGCCGCGTCCATAGACTCGGCATAATTGGGTAAAAACTCCTGGTTCAAAGAAGAATAGGTGTGAAGTTCCTGAACGGAGATCAGCCTTCGCTCAGGAAATTGATTTTTCACTGCGTTGACTGTCGCTTTGAGCTTGGATGGAGCGTGCGCAAAATCCCTAAATAGGATTCCGTTTTTGCTTGACGCCAAAATCTCCTGCCGTTTTGCTGCGCCTTTGAAGCTGGGGATGGAGTGGTAAAATTGCTCCTTGGACACACCCAAGGCTTGGCAGATTTCCATCGCGCCTTGCAGGTTTTGCAGGTTGTGATCTCCAAAAATCCCGATTTCCAATAAACCAGTGCCGGTTTTGAGGAAGGTCTTTCCATTTCTAATTTCCGCAGGGTGGGCTTTATATGGCGTCTTTTGACCAAGAGTCGATGAATTCTCTGCGGCAGATTTTACCAAGGGGTCTGCTTCACAATAGATCAATTCCCCATTTTCCGCGGTCTTGTCCATCAGTTGGGAGAACTGCGCTTTGTAGTCCTCAAAGTCGGGAAAGACATTGAAGTGATCCCAGGCGATCCCACTGACCAAAGCGATGTCGTGCTTGTAGTGGAAAAACTTCGGCGTCCGGTCGATAGGTGAGGTCAGGTACTCATCACCTTCGATGATGATGACCGGCGCATCTGATAGCCGCACCATCAGGTCAAACCCTTCAATCTGCGCTCCAACCAAGTAGTCGAAGTCAACTTTTTGATCCTTCAGCACATGAAGGATGATCGAAGTGATGGATGTCTTGCCATGCGATCCGGCGATCACGACGCGCTTTTTATCCCTGCTTTGGTTGTAGATGAATTCTGGAAAAGAGAAAACCGGCACGCCCAATTCCTGTGCTCGGATCAGCTCGGGGTTGTCTATTCTCGCGTGCATTCCGAGGATGATTCCGTCCAGATCGGAGGTGATTTTCTCAGGAAACCAGCCGTATTCATGTGGGAGGATTCCTGCATTTTCAAGTCTGGTTCGCGAGGGTTCGTAGATTTCGTCGTCAGAACCGCTGACCTGATAGCCTTTTCTGACTAAGGCAAGGGCCAGATTGTGCATTACAGCTCCACCGATTGCGATGAAGTGATAGTTTTTCATGGGAGTTTGGTTGTTTTCTTTTTTGCTACACCGAAAGTTGCACTTGTCTGTCGCATGTCAGGTAGTCAAAAGTCATCCGGCAGTGTGTCGCTTGTGGTCGTCTCGATTTCATTAATGAATAGCCTGGTATTTGTTTTACCTTCCAAACATAAAAATAAAATGCGGGTGCTCAGGGGCTAATCTTTTTTCATTTCCGAGATTCTTTAGGGGGATAGGTTTTTGGCTATTTTCGGGCAAAAATTATCCGAAACATGCCGGAAGATAAGTATGCCTATCTGATTCTTTCTTTGCTCTACCTGCTTGCATGGCTGGTGGTCTATCTCAAAAATCCCTGGAAAAAAGGAATGGTCAGGGTTTGCGCGGTGGGAGGAATCATGGGAGTCCTGGCGGAGGTCTGGTATTTTCAGGATTACTGGAGGCCGCCGACGCTGCTTGGAGTTGGGATCGTAGGTATCGAAGATTACATCATCGGTTTTGCGTTGTTTGGAGTAGGGGGCTATATCCACTCATCCTTTACACGGCAAGAGATCGATTTTGACAGACAGACGCCGGCCAAAAACAGAGACCTCTTTTATCTCTGGCTGATTGGCTGCGCCAGTTTGACGGTTTTCAGCTTTATTCTAAAAATCCACTCGGGATACGTCACCTTCCTGACATTCGTGCTTTTATCGGTATACATTTGGATTCAACGGCCCGACTTGATTTACCCTTCGATCATCTCAGGACTGGCGACCCTAATCATTACTTTGGTGATCTACTACCTCAATTTCCAGATTCTCTTTCCTCATTTTTGGGACACCTACGGGATGCTGGATGCACCGATTTTGGGTACCAAGATCATTGGCATTCCCCTTTCGGAGATCCTGTGGCATTCAAGTTGGGCAATGCTGTGCTCAATGTTTCGTGGATATCGCAACGGAGTTTATTATATACAACGTACCTAACCAAGGCTTGATTTTTGCTGAAAACAGGGTGTTGATAAGTCTTGTAAAACTTGTTTAAAACTCTTGCCTTTCAGCCAATACATTTGTTCTATGACCGAAAATACCAACTCGCCCCGAATTACTCGAAAAAAGTCTACGTACGACAACCCAACCAGTTTTTTGGGTAAAGTCCCACCACAGGCTGTGGAGTTGGAAGAGGCGGTTTTGGGGGCGTTGATGCTCGAAAAAGATGCTCTGACCAACGTGATCGACATCCTGAAAGTAGAAAGTTTTTACAAGGATTCGCACAAAGTGATTTTTCAGGCTATTTTAGATCTTTTCAGTGAAAGCCAGCCAATTGACCTTTTAACGGTAACCACACAGCTCCGCAAAAATGGTGCGCTGGAGATTGCCGGAGGCGCATTTTACGTCACCGAATTGACTTCCAAGGTCGCCTCAGCGGCCAATATTGAATATCACGCCAGAATCATTACCGAACAGTCCATCAAGCGGGAATTGATCCGGATTTCCGGTGAAATCCAAAAGGACGCTTTCGAAGATACGACCGACGTTTTTGAGTTGCTGGACAAGATGGAGCAGTCGCTTTTCGAGATTTCTGAAAAAAACATCCGGAAAAACTACTCAGATATGCGCTCCATTATGCGGGAGGCGATCATCGAATTGGAGGCCAGAAAGCTCCAGAAGGACGGTTTGACTGGGGTTCCGTCCGGATTGACGGCCTTGGATCGAGTGACGTCTGGCTGGCAAAAAGCCGATTTGGTCATCATCGCCGCGAGACCAGCGATGGGTAAGACGGCCTTTGTACTTTCTGTTTTGAGAAATGCGGCGGTTGACCACAATCGCCCGGTGGCGATTTTCTCGCTGGAAATGTCCTCTGTTCAATTGGTCAATCGTTTGATTTCATCCGAAGCTGAACTGGATTCAGAAAAGATCAAGAAGGGCTCCCTTGCGGATCACGAATGGGCGCAGCTGGTTCACAAGACGGCAAAGCTTTCCAAGGCACCTCTTTTTGTGGATGATACGCCAGCCTTGTCTATTCTAGAGCTGCGTGCAAAATGCCGAAAACTGAAAGCGCAACACGACATCCAGATGGTCGTAGTCGATTACCTCCAACTGATGTCCGGCGACTCTAAGAATGGCGGCGGTGGAAACCGCGAACAGGAAATTGCGAGTATTTCCAGGGCGTTGAAAAAGATCGCCAAGGAACTCATGATTCCCGTGATTGCACTTTCGCAGCTGTCAAGAGCCGTAGAGACCCGAGGCGGGGACAAACGACCTCAGCTGTCGGATCTCCGGGAATCCGGAGCGATCGAGCAAGATGCTGATATGGTGATGTTTCTCTATCGCCCGGAATACTATGGAATCACCCAAGATGAAGACAACAATTCCACAGCGGGTGTCGGGGAAGTGATCATCGCCAAGCACCGAAACGGTTCTTTGGAGAATGTGAAACTCCGCTTCATCGGCAAATACACCAAGTTTACCGACTTGGATTCTGGGATAAACTATCCCTCATCGAGTCAATCTCCTGAGGTTTCCTATTCACATAAATTTACTTCGAGCGCATCGGGTACTTCGGCTTTTGATAGCGGACAAACGATTAAGCTGGGCAGCAAAGCCAACGAGGATAGTATTGATGACGTGTTTAACAGTGACAATGGGCCTGTAGGGTTTTAGAAATAAGTCGTTAAACACAGGTAGCAACATGCTGGACACTGGTGTCAGAGATAAATGAAACCGGACATCGTTCACCCGAAATCTGACAGATGAAATGAAAGCAATCGTACTCAATCGCAACCTTGAATCAAATATTGAATTCGCAACGTTGGCAGAGCCCGTCCCAGAAACCGGAGAGGCTTTGATTCGGATCAAAGCAGCCGCTTTGAATCACCGCGACGAGTGGTGTCGTCAGGGGCTCTACCCGAATCTGTCTGATGGGGTGGTTCTCGGCTCTGACGGTGCAGGCGTGGTGGAGAAAGTAGCTGATCCAAAGGACTCTTCTTGGATTGGAAAAGAAGTGATCATCAATCCTGCGATGTTTTGGGGTGCGGAGCAAAGAGCGCAATCAAAAGATTTTCAGATCCTGGGAATGCCAAGAAATGGCACATTCGCAGAACACATCGTGATCCCAGTTGACCGACTACACGAAAAGCCTGAACATCTTAACTGGGAGGAAGCCGCGGCATTGCCTCTTGCCGGCTTGACTGCGTTTCGATCGCTGAGGTATCAGGGGCAAGCTAAAGCCGGAGACCAGGTATTGGCGACGGGAATCGGTGGAGGAGTAGCCCAGTTTGCTGCTCAATATGCCAAAGCCATCGGGGCGACGCTTTCAGTCAGCAGCAGTCGAAGTGCGAAGCTTGAGAAAGGAAAGCGCTTGGGTGCTGTCCATTGTTTCAACTACCTCGAACCGGACTGGGTCGAGCAGGCATTGCAAGCTACCAATGGCTTTGATGTGATCATAGACGGGGCGGCAGGTGATGCCCTCAACAATTTGATCCATGTCTGCAAGCCGGGCGGTCGAATCGTCTTCTATGGAGCAACCATGGGGCTGCCCGGAAAACTGGAGGCGAGAAAAGTCTATTGGAATCAACTGAAAATCATGGGCACTACCATGGGGTCCGATCAGGATTTTTTGGACATGATAGCTTTTGTAAAAGAGAATAAGATCCATCCCGAGATTGATCGGGTTTTCGCCTTTGAGGAGGCGGAGCAGGCCTTTGACCGGATGAGAGCTGGAGATCAGTTTGGAAAGATCGTCCTTACCCCTTGATTTCTTCGTAAGTTTCAGTGAATTCTTTGCGGGCGACGCGATAGATTTCCGATTTGTCGGTGGGTGCCACCAGAAAGTCGCCCGGTTTGACTACGATCGATTCTTTCCATGGAGCCTGGAACTCCATGATTTCGACCGCGCCAAATTTTTTCAAATCTTCGGCAGATACATTGTAGGCGTAGATTTCTCCAACGGGGCGAAAGCATCCCCATCCGTCTCCGAGTGAGTGTAGCATGATGTATTTCCTCTCAAAGGTCGCAGCCTTGATCAGATAGCTTTCTTTTGCTGAGGTTTGATTTTCTACCAACCAATCTCCTTTTTCTGCAGTGTTTTTGGTTTCTACTCCGTCGCTCGTTACTGTGACTACTTGCAAGCCGGGATCAGCTTTTTTTGCACGGATAAGGCTCTTTTTTCTAAACCGTTTTCCCTGGGCTTCCATCAGGGGTAAAAAGTGTGCAAGGATTTCGGTTTGGGTAATCATAGGAAAGAAAGTTTCTATAGTTTTTGGAAATTTCAATTTAGGAAATTGAATATCAATAACCCTCTATAAGCGGGGACTTTCGCTGGATTCAGTCGAGATCATTTTCGAAGAGAAAGTTTTGGTAGGCGTTATTCAGCTCCTTTTGCGCTTTTTCTTCGTTTTGCAAAATTGCGAGTTCTATTCCTTTTTCGAAGAGCGCTTTGGCTTTTTGTATTTGGTCAAACTCGGCAAAAAAATGAGCGGATGGGAAGTAAGCGGGAAGGTAGTTGGGGTGCATTTTTAAAACATAATTAAACAGGATTTCCGCCTCTTGCGGGTCTTTTTCCCGAAGCTCCAGTGCCATAGCGTAATAGTTGAAGGGGTTTTCCGGCTCTTCCTCGATAAAGTCCCGTAGTAGCTGAAGTCTGCCTAAATTGCCCATGAATAGTTTTTTTAATTAGATATAGCCTGTTAATTTCACGCGAAATAAATCTAAAATAATCTAACCCGAAACCAATGAAGATTCTTGTTTGTATCACTCACGTACCGGATACGACTTCCAAGATTCAGTTCACTGCCAACGATACCAAGTTTGATACCACAGGAGTTCAGTTTATTATCGGCCCGTACGACGATTATGCACTGGCTCGGGCGGTGGAGCTTAGGGATCAGACTGGAGGGACTTTGACCGCCTTGAATGTCGGTGAAGTTGAGACTGAGCCGACTTTGCGGAAGTCTCTTGCCATCGGAGCTGATGACGCGATCCGCGTAAATTCCTTTCCAAAGGATTCATTTTTCGTAGCCAAACAAATCGCTCATTATGCCAAAGAAGGAGGGTATGACCTGATCCTGATGGGTCGGGAATCGATCGACTTCAACGGCGGTATGGTGCACGGCATGGTCGGAGAACTGCTGGGCATTCCTTCTTTTTCGCCAGTTATGAAACTCGAAGTAGAGGGCTCCACGGTAAAGATGGCTCGGGAAATCGAAGGAGGAAAAGAGCTTTTGGAAGCTCAACTTCCGTTGATCGCAGGGTGTCAGGAACCCATCGCTGAGTGGAAAATTCCCAACATGAGAGGCATCATGTCTGCACGGACGAAGCCTTTGAAGGTAGTAGAGCCAGTATCTCAGGAGACACAGGCAGAGGCAAGCAGCTATCAGCTTCCGCCTGCCAAAGGTTCGGTGAAACTCATCGACAAAGACAATGTCGTGGAATTGGTTAGATTGCTGAAAAACGAAGCAAAAGTACTTTAATTGATTTTTTGTAAAATTTTATAATTCAAGAAGATATGTCAATACTAGTATATATAGAACATGCCGAGGGCAAAGTGAAAAAAACCAGTCTTGAGGCTGTTTCTTATGCCAATGCTCTGGCTGCTCAGATAGGAGAGCGGGACGTGGTGGCAGTAGCCCTGGGTACGATAGATTCGGCCGAGTTGGCTGCTGTAGGCAAAGCTGGAGCGTCCAAAGTATTGCATGCGGATGATGCTAGGCTGACGGATGGAGTGATCCAAGCGCATGCTGCGGCTGTGGCGCAGGCATTTGCTTCTGTTGGAGCAAAGACCTTGGTGTTGGCAAAGGCGTCGCTGGGTGATGCGGTTGCCGCCCGACTGGCAATCAAATTAAACGCGGGCTTGGTTTCCAATGTAGTCGAGCTCCCGAATATTTCTGGAGGATATCTGGTGAAGCGAAGCATCTATACCGGAAAGGCATTTGCAGAAACGTCTGTTACGACAGAAAACAAGATTTTGGCAGTAAGAAAGAACGCAGTGGATTTGAAGGTCGATGGTGCCGATGCGACGGTTGAGAAGCTGACGGTAAGTCTTTCGGATGCTGATTTTTCATCAAAGATTACTTCTACCGAAAGAGCAAAAGGAGAAATACTGCTTCCTGAAGCTGATATCGTAGTCTCCGGTGGTAGAGGTATGAAAGGCCCGGAAAACTGGGGAATGATTGAAGACCTCGCCAAAGTTCTTGATGCGGCTACCGGTTGCTCGAAACCAGTGTCGGATATCGGATGGAGACCCCACCACGAGCACGTCGGCCAAACAGGGGTGAAAGTTGCCCCGAGTTTATACATTGCCATAGGAATTTCAGGAGCTATTCAACATCTTGCGGGAGTCAACTCTTCGAAATACATTGTTGTAATCAACAAAGATCCCGAGGCGCCATTTTTCAAGGCGGCCGACTATGGGATTGTCGGAGATGCTTTTGACGTGGTACCTAAACTGACTGAGGCACTAAAAGCTGAACTTTAATTTTTGTGGAAAAACTCGTAGAACTGGAGATTTTGGGGCTTTCATCCAACCATTCCCAATCAGGGTCTTTTACCTTGGTAATGGGAGAGATGGAGGGAAGTAGGAGGTTACCTATAGTCATTGGAATGTTTGAAGCTCAGGCAATAGCTATTGAGATCGAAAAGATCATTCCCAACAGGCCAATGACCCATGATTTATTCAAATCGTTTTCGGACAGTTTTAAATTTGAGATTGCCAGAATCGTGATTTCGGATATGAAGGAGGGAGTCTTTTATGCCAAAATTCATTGTAAAAACAGCGCGTCAATAGTAGAGATAGACAGTAGGCCTTCCGATGCAATTGCAATTGCAGTACGATTTGCAGCTCCGATTTTCTGTGCGGAAAAGGTGATGTCAGAAGCTGCCATCGAATTTACAGAGGAAGAAAAAAAATTGGAAAGCAGCAAGGAAGTTCAGTCTCGGGCTCCAAAGTCCAATCCCAAAAAAGAGCCATCTTTGAAAGACTTCAGTTTGGATAAGCTTAATCAGCTCCTTGAAAAAGCAATCACCAATGAAGACTATGAAAGAGCTGCCCGAATCAGAGACGAAATAAACAAGCGAAACTAAAAAAAAATCCTCTTTAGAATTCCATAAAAAAGCCCCCAAAAAGTAAACACTTATTGGGGGCTTTTTTTATCATCAGGTTTATGCCAAATACTTTTCCACTGGAGTAAAGGGTAAATTAAATGCCTGAGCTACTGCTTCATACACTACTTCTCCATTAATTACGTTGAGGCCTGGCACGAGGTCAGCGTTGTCCTGAGCTGCTTTTTTCCAGCCTTTATCAGCCAGTTGGATGGCATAAGGCAAAGTGGCATTTGTGAGGGCCAAAGTAGAAGTATATGGAACCGCACCCGGCATGTTGGCTACACAGTAGTGTACCACGTCATCGATGATATAGGTTGGGTTTTCGTGGGTAGTCGGTCGACAAGTCTCGATGCAACCCCCTTGATCGACAGCTACGTCAACCAAGACTGTTCCCGGTTTCATGTCTTTCAGCATGTCGCGAGTGATCAAGTGTGGTGCTTTGGCACCTGGGATCAATACCGCTCCTACGATCAAGTCTGCGTCCTTTATCAGCGTCCGCACATTGTATTCGTTGGACATCATGGTCTTCACATTGGCAGGCATCACGTCAGCGAGGTATCTCATTCGTGGAAGCGATACATCCATGATCGTTACGTCAGCACCAAGTCCGGCAGCCATCCAAGCGGCTTGAGTTCCAACGATACCGCCACCGAGGATCAAGACTTTGGCAGGAAGTACTCCCGGTACGCCACCAAGTAGAATTCCACGGCCTTTCAGCGGTTTCTCGAGGTAGTTTGCACCCTTTTGAATTGCCATTCTACCTGCTACTTCCGACATCGGGACTAAGAGTGGAAGGCTTCTGTCCTTTTTTTCAACAGTTTCATAAGCCAGGCAAATTGCTTTGCTTTCGATCATTGCCATGGTCAATGGCTCGTAGGAGGCAAAGTGGAAATAGGTGAAAAGGAGTTGGCCTGCCTTGATCAGTTTGTATTCTGACTCAATTGGCTCTTTTACTTTCATGATCATCTCAGCGATTTCGTAGGTCGCTTCGATAGTCGGGAGGATTTTTGCTCCGGCAATTACATATTCTGCATCCGGGAAACCACTTCCATCACCAGCGGTATGCTGAACATACACGGTATGGCCTTTTTTGATTAGCTCCTTAGCTCCGGCAGGGGTTAGTGCGACCCTGTTCTCGTTGTTTTTGATTTCCTTTGGGACACCTATTATCATGGCAAAGTAAATTTGGATTTAAATTCTTGTCGCAAAGATAAGAAGCAATGCATATCCTAAAAGTCATTTGAAAAATAGTGTTTGGTATTCAGTCGGAGTGAATTCATTTTTCGATAGTTTATTCTATGAATTATGTTGAGGATTTAGAAAATTCCAAGATTTAATTTTTCAAAGGGAGAGGGTTTTAAAATAATTTTCTAAAAATGATTTAAATCAAGGTTTAGTCTGATTTTAGATTTTCAATTAATTCAATGGTTTGTTGATTTATTTCAAAATAATATTTTAAAAAATTGAAAATTGGACATTCTTTCGAAATTTTTGATTGCAAATTTGTATAGAGGAAATTTGTATCAAAACCTAATTTGGCTATTTTTGATGAAGCTAAGTTCAAAATGCTCAACCCAAAGTAACATTTAGATTCGTAATCATTTATGGCAATAACCAAATCGCAGCAGAATTCCCCGGAAGAACCTTTAGTTAACAATGAGGAAATCCTGAATGACTTCAAAGTGGCGGTGACCAGTCGGCATGCTTCCTTAATGGGAAGAAAAGAGGTGTTCATGGGTAAGGCCAAATTTGGGATTTTTGGTGACGGAAAGGAGCTCGCGCAGATTGCAATGGCCAAGGCTTTTCAGATTGGCGATTTTAGATCCGGATATTACCGAGATCAGACTTTTATGATGGCACTTGGCGAGTTGACAGTGCAGCAATATTTTTCGCAATTGTACGCTCATGCCGATGTGGACGCCGAGCCGGCAAGTGCGGGTCGATTGATGAACGGACATTTTGCCACACGTTCACTTAAATCCGATGGCTCGTGGAAGGATCTTACCAAACTGCACAACTCAGCTGCTGACATTTCTCCGACAGCCGCCCAAATGCCCAAACTTTTGGGTTTGGCTTATGCCTCTAAGCTTTTCCGCGAAAATAAAGGACTCAAGGTTTTTTCTCAGTTTTCTAACAATGGGAATGAAGTAGCTTGGGGAACAATCGGAAATGCGTCGACCTCCGAAGGGATGTTTTTCGAATCCATCAATGCAGCGGGTGTCATGCAGGTGCCGATGGTAATTTCGATTTGGGACGATGGCTATGGAATCTCTGTTTCCAATGAATTTCATACGACCAAGGGTAGTATTTCGGAAGTTTTGATGGGGTTTCAGCGCACCGAGACCGAAAAGGGAATAGAAATCCTGCGGGTAAAAGGGTGGGACTACGAAGGGCTAGTGCAGGCCTTTAAGTATGCCGGAGAAGTGGCACGTACGAATCATATTCCAGTCTTGATCCATGTGGAGGAAATGACTCAGCCACAGGGGCATTCCACCTCCGGCTCACACGAACGGTATAAGTCTACTGAGCGTCTTCAATGGGAGAAAGATTGGGATTGCATCAGCAAATTCAGAGACTATATCATCTCCTCCGGCATCGCTAAGGATGAGGTTTTGGATCAAATTGAAAGTGAAGCGAAAGCACACGTCAAGGCTCAGAAAGAGGCTGCTTGGAGTAGATTCGCAGGAGAAATAAAAGCCGAAATACAGGAAGTCATCGGATTGCTCAAGTCCACCGCAGATAAGAGTACCCGCAAAGTGGTTCTACTACAACTTGCCGACGATCTTTCCAAGACCATCAATCCGGTACGAAAGGATGCGATTACCGCCGTGAGAAAAGCGTTGCTTGCCCTAAGATTTGACACGGAGAGTGTGAAGAGCCCACTCAATACTTGGTACAAGGCTCAGGAACCGAAGAATTTTGATCGGTATAACAGCCACCTATATAGTCATTCGGAATGGGCAGTTGGGAAAGTAAAAGAAGTTCCGGCAACCTACGACGAGAAGTCTCAACTGGTAGACGGGAGAGAGATTCTTCAGGCATTTTTTGATCACACCCTGGAAAATGATCCACGCTTCTTTGCTTTTGGTGAGGATGTAGGGAAGATAGGCGACGTGAATCAGGCTTTTGCCGGACTTCAGTCAAAGTATGGAGTTCACCGAGTTTCGGATACTGGAATCAGAGAGTGTACGATCATCGGTCAAGGTATCGGCACCGCGCTGAGAGGTTTGCGACCAGTGGCCGAAATCCAGTATCTAGACTACATGCTCTATGGATTGCAGATGCTGTCAGATGACCTCGCATCGCTGCTGTACCGAACCAAAGGCGGGCAAAAAGCGCCCTTGATCGTCCGGACAAGAGGGCATAGACTCGAAGGGGTATGGCACTCAGGTTCGCCCATGGGGATGATTCTATCCTCACTGAGAGGGATGATCGTCTGCGTACCTCGAGACATGACTCAAGCGGCGGGAATGTACAAAACCCTGCTGGATTCGGATGAGCCGGCGATCATGGTCGAATGTCTGAACGGATACCGACTGAAAGAAAGAATGCCTACCAACATCGGGAAATATACGGTGAAGCTGGGGAAACCTGAAGTCCTGCGAGAGGGAAGCGACCTAACCATCGTGACCTACGGGAGTATGTGCAGGATCGTGATGGATTCTGTCGAGGAATTGGCCGAAATGGGCATCTCCGTCGAAGTGATTGACGTACAGACTTTGTTGCCATTTGATACCCATGGTGTGATTGGCAAGTCGATTCAGAAGACCGGTCGGGTGATTTTCGCCGATGAAGATGTGCCGGGTGGTGCATCTGCCTATATGCTTCAGCAAGTGATCGACGAGCAGCGAATCTTCCAGTATTTGGATTCTGAGCCCCAGACGCTTTCTGCCAAGGCGCATCGTCCAGCCTATTCGTCTGATGGGGATTATTTTTCCAAACCAAGTATTGATGATGTGATCGAAAAAGCCTACCGCATGATGCACGAAGCCAATCCTAAAAGGTTTCCTGCGATTTAAACCGATTTGAATATTTCGAGCTAAACTACAAAGTCCCCCGAATCTTCGGGGGACTTTGTAGTTTCTAATTCCTGCTGATCTGCCTGAGGGTGACTTCCGGGCTGGAGACTTGGTTGCTTCGGTTTAGCGCTCGGTCCTGGATTTCTAAGTCGATTCGGAGCGTGTCGTTCCTGAAGATCGATTCCCAGCCGGAGGAAAGCATTCGATACTTGATGTTTCCTTCGACAGATTGACCTTCTTCGCTCGTAAGAATTCTAGGAAATCGACCGTTGAAGGTCGTGTAGAATGGTGGGTCTTGCCATTTGAATTCGGTAAACTGGCCGTTTCTTTTGACATAGAATCGAACGAAAATATTGTATTGATCCTCATTCTGCTCGACCCAGAAGGTATCCTTTATCACCATATTGTTGATTATCGGATCTACGACCCAGTCTATAGGATTGTAGTCTGGGGCTTCTGGTGGTCGGTTAGAATAGGTGATCAAATTGCCCGAGGCGTCTCTCTTATAGAAAAGCGGGTTGTAGGGAGGCTGTATGTCGGTGGGTGAGAGACCCAGATCTCCCTCTGCATCTCTGAAGTTGACACTGACGATCAGGGAGTCTTGTGCAGAGGTTTGCACATATTCTATAGTTGAAAACTCGATTTCAGGAACGCTCGGAAAGTTATCTGGCGGGCTGATGCAGGATGCCCAACCAAGGGCTGTCACCAACATTAATCCTGAATAGTTTTTGAATCGCATCGGCTGAAGGTAAATTTACTCCCGAAAATAACGTTAGTTTTTCTCAGTAAAAACGCAAAATATAAAACGATGCAAGATTTTAAAAGTTTTTCGGAAAGGTTGACCAATATGGACGCCTGGGACTTCGAAGATCTTGCTTTGGAACTGTTTCGGTTTCAAATTTCTGAAAATGAGGTTTATAAGTCCTACGTAGCTGCGAGAAAGATTGAGGTAAGTCAAGTGAAAACTCTTGAATCCATCCCTTTTTTGCCCATTCGATTTTTTAAAGACTTTCCTGTGGTCTGTGGTCAAGAGGCTGATTTCGACTCTTTTTATTCCAGCAGCGGCACGACCGGCGTGATCACCAGCAAGCATTATGTCTGGTCAGAAACCTGGTATTTGCGCCACGCGCAAGAGATTTTCGAGAAGAAATATGGTGCGCTGGACAATTATCATGTATTGGCTTTGTTGCCGGCTTACCTGGAAAGACCGGGAAGCAGCTTGGTGTCCATGGCGAAGCGTTTTATAAAGGTTTCCAAATCAGCGCATTCCGGTTTTTATTTATACAATCAGGATGAGCTCTTGGAGAAAATGACTTCTCTGGGAAATGACGGGCGAAAAGTTTTGTTGCTTGGAGTGACTTTCGCGCTTTTGGATTTGGCTGAATCAGGAAAAGATTTCGCACCCATGGAAAATCTGATCGTGATGGAAACGGGTGGGATGAAGGGGAGGAGAAAAGAAATGATCCGAGAAGAAGTGCACGATATTCTCAAAGCTTTTTTCGGCGTGGAATCCATCCACTCCGAGTACGGGATGACCGAACTGATGTCTCAGGCCTATTCGAAAGGCGATGGAAAATATACCTTGCCCGCAACGATGCGCGTTATGCTACGAGATGTGAATGATCCGCTGAGCTGGTCGTCCAGATCCCAGGGAGGCATCAATGTCATCGATCTGGCCAACTTCCATTCCTGTGCCTTTATCGAAACCCAGGATTTGGGGAAATACGATGAAAATGGCCTTTTGGAGGTTTTGGGACGCTTCGACAACTCTGAAATCCGCGGCTGCAACTTAATGGTGCAGTAATTGCTATCTTAAGATTTAATAGACATATTTGAAAAGTATAAAAACTCAAGCATGAAAAGATTAGCCACAATTGCACTATTGGTAGGGATTTTAGCCTTGGGAGCTTGCGCTTCCAGCAAACCTTGCCCGGCTTATGCCAAAGCGCCAGCAGCGCAAAAAACCAATAGCTAAAAAATATGCTGACCGTTAGTAGTCAGCATATTTTTTTATGTCTTCCAGGCTGATTACCGACTCACCTAGGATTACCAGTCGTTCCACCACATTTCGCAATTCGCGGATATTTCCAGTCCAGGGAAATTCCTGGAGCTTTTGCAAAGCCTCCTTCGAGATTCCTTTTTTCACATCGCCATTTTCTTGCGAGATATCATCCAGAAATTTATCGACGAGTAGGGGAATGTCCTCTTTCCGATCTTTCAGTGCGGGAACCTGCACCAAGATCACACTCAGTCGGTGATACAAGTCCTCGCGGAAGCGGCCTCCCTCAATTTCTTTTTTTAGGTCCTTATTGGTAGCGGCAAGCACACGCACGTCTACTTTGATGTCTTTGTCACTTCCGACCCGGTTGATGAGGTTTTCCTGCAAAGCGCGGAGCACCTTAGATTGGGCAGAAAGGGACATGTCTCCGATTTCGTCCAGAAATAGCGTTCCTCCCTGAGCTTGCTCAAACTTCCCGTTGCGCTGCTTGTGAGCTGAAGTGAAAGCTCCTTTTTCATGGCCAAAAAGCTCGGACTCAATTAGTTCTGAAGGTATCGCTGCGCAGTTGACCGCGACAAATGGCTCGGATTGGCGGTTGCTCTTTTGGTGGATCCAGTGCGCTACCAACTCTTTGCCTGTTCCATTTGGTCCGGTGATCAGGACGCGGGCGTCGGTCGGTGCGACCTTTTCTATGGTGTCCTTCACCCGAGCGATAGCCGGAGACTCGCCCACCATGTCAAACTTCTTCGAGAGCTTCTTTTTGAGCACTTTGGTCTCGGTGACGAGTTGCTTTTTGTCCAGCGCATTACGGACGGTGAGCAGGAGTCGGTTGAGATCAGGCGGCTTGGGGATGAAGTCAAAAGCTCCCTTTTTGGTGGCTTCCACGGCCGTTTCGATGCTGCCGTGAGCGGAGATCATGATGAACTGCGGCGAGCGATCCATGGCTTTGGCATGTTCCAAAACCTCGATCCCGTCCATCTTGGGCATCTTGACGTCGCAGAGCACCAAGTCAAATTCCTCTTCATGTATCTTGGCCAGGCCTTCTTCGCCGTCTTGGGCCTCGCTGACTTCAAATTTTTCGTATTCTAAAATTTCCCGAAGGGAAGCGCGGATAAACCGCTCGTCGTCGATGATGAGAATCTTTGGCATAGCGTAAAGTAAAGAAAAAAGTGCAAGTCTATAAGCCGGGTTCTGTATCCTACTTTCGGAGAAAATAGGCTCTTGCCATTTATCTAGCCCCGACTTCGCAATCGGGGTCCATCGATCTACCCACCCCGGAATCCTGCCGAAGCAAGAATCGAACGAGCAGCTCTTTGCCCGGGGCCTATTTGACCTTTCAACCCATAAGGTTTGCCTAGCTCCCGATGTCACCACCGGGACGGTGGGCTCTTACCCCACCTTTTCACCCTTACCCCTCGACAGGCTCGGGGCAGGCCCTGAGAGCGAGTGGCGGTTTGTTTCTGTGGCCCTGTCTGTCTCCCTACCGTCACCAGTAAAGAGCCTTCCCGTTAGGAAGTATGGTGCTCTGTGTTGCCCGGACTTTCCTCTCCCCCAATCCCGATAGCTATCGCGACGGGGCAGCGGCAAGACGACTCGCACGGTACAAATTACGGCATTTTTTTGCGATAGGTTGGGAGTCTTGCAATAAAGAGCCCTGATGGGTTATGGGTTTTCCGGAAAGCCTTGAGGTTCAGCCCTCTTATTAAGCAGGATTTTCATCCAAAAAAATAATAGCGGTTACTGGCGTAAAACACCCAAAAATTCGATAATTAGTCGGTTTATGGCCGTTTTTGTCACATTTGAAAACCCTCTATCGGAAAAATAATGACGCCAAACCGAATAAACTCCACCGATTAAACCCATTTTACCGCAATTGTAATATTCAAGAGGAATTGATCTGAGAATAGGATTACTTTAGTGCAAACAGAATATAAACTAACCATCAAACAAACCAGTCTTTGAAATCGAGCATGGCTGAAATCACTCCTTAGGATGAAATAGCTGATGCGAAATTCCAATTGACCGACGAAAATCAAATTAATTACAAATGAAAAGAAGAGATTTTATCCACCTGTCCGGCTTGGGACTTGGAGCCCTGATGACTCCCGGAGTCATGGCGATGGGCAATCCCATCTCAGCAGAGCGACTGATTGAGCCGGGGATAGACGTGGCCGCCAAAAAACTCCTTGCCGACACTGCGCTAAATGCGGCTAAAAGCAAAGGAGCCACCTACACAGACGTCCGCATCGGCCGCTACTTGTCCCAAAACATCTTTACCCGTGAGAAAAACGTCCAAAACGTCTCCAATCAAGAGACATTTGGCGTGGGTATCCGCGTGATCGCCAATGGCACCTGGGGCTTTTCGGCCACTTCCGACGTGACTCCTGACGGAATCAAAAAATGCGCAGAGACTGCCGTAGCCATCGCCAAGGCAAACTCCAAACTGCAAAAAGAGCCTGTCGTATTGGCTCCGGAAAAAGGCCATGGTGACGTCACCTGGAACACTCCGATCAAGAAAAATGCGATGGCCGTGCCGGTGAAGGAAAAAATCGACCTTATGCTCGCCGCCAACAATGCCGCGCTTGACAACGGCGCCGCATTCGTCAACTCTGCGATGTTTATGATCAACGAGCAGAAGTATTTCGCTTCCACCGACGGCTCCTACATCGACCAGGACGTTCACCGCTTATGGCCAAACCTCACTGTCACTGCGGTAGACAAAGCTTCTGGGGGATTCCGGTCCAGACAGGGGCTAAGCACTCCGATGGGCATGGGCTATGAATACATGGATGGCACGGCTTCGGAAAAGATCCCAAATGCCGCAGGTTTCAATAGTTACAGGTATTCCTATGACATGGTCGAAGATGCCATCACAGCAGCCAAGCAGGCAAAAGAGAAAATTACGGCCAAATCCGTCACGCCAGGCAAGTATGACCTCGTGTTGGATCCTGACCACTTGGGCTTAACTATTCACGAATCTGTGGGGCACCCCTTGGAGTTGGATAGAGTATTGGGTTACGAAGCCAATTACGCGGGTACCAGCTTCGCCACCTTGGACAAGTGGAAGTCCGGCGACTTCAAATACGGTTCGGATATCGTCAACATTGTGGCGGATAAGACTCAGCCATATTCTTTGGGCAACATGGGATATGACGACGAAGGCGTGAAGTGTAAAGAGTGGGATTTGATCAAGGATGGTATTTTGGTAAACTATCAGGCGATCAGAGACCAAGTAGCGATCTTGGGTGAAAACGAATCCCACGGCTGTTCATTCGCCGACAACTGGAGCTCTGTACAGTTCCAGCGTATGGCCAACGTTTCCCTGATGCCTGGCAAGGAGAAGATGAATCCGATGGACATGATCAAGGATATCGAAAAAGGTATCTACATCCTGGGAAGAGGGTCTTTCTCCATTGATCAGCAGCGCTACAACTTCCAGTTTGGAGGTACGGTATTCTTCGAAATCAAGGATGGAAAGATCGCAGGAATGCTGGAAGATGTCGCCTACCAATCCAATACGCAAGAGTTTTGGAATTCCTGCTCCGCGATTTGCGACCAAGACGACTACCGATTCATGGGAACTTTCTTTGACGGAAAAGGCCAACCATCCCAGTCCTCTGCGGTATCCCATGGAAGCTCGACTACGCGCTTCGATGGTGTGAATGTCATCAACACTGCAAGAAGTATTTAACCCCAACACGAGCATTATGGCTATTTTGACTAAAGAAGAAGCAAAGAAATATATAGATAAGGCATTGTCTTTTGCCAAAGCAGATGAGACTGCAGTTTCGATTTCCGGTGGAAGAACAGGTAATATCCGCTATGCGCGAAATACCGTCAGCACCAGTGGTGAATCGAACGAAATCCAACTGAATGTCACTTCGGTTTTTGGAAAAAGAATCGGCTCATCCTCTATCAACGAGTTGGATGACGCCTCCCTGAAGAAGGCGGTAGAGCGATCTGAGGAGATCGCCCAGTTGGCACCGGAGAATCCGGAATACATGCCAATGTTGGGACCTCAGCCTGAACTGGAGGCTGCAACCTTCAGCCCGGCAACCGATAAGATCGATCCTGATTACCGTGCGCAGTTGGCCATCGACTCGATCGAGCCTTGCAATGCAGCCGGATTGGTCGCTGCCGGTTACCTGGAGGATTTCTCTGGTTTTGTGGCCAGAGGCAACAGCAAAGGACAATTCAACTACAACACCAGCACTTCTGTTGACTTTTCGGTCACGGTTAGAACAGAAGATGGAACCGGCTCTGGCTATGCCATCCGCGATTTCAACGATGTGAGTTTGCTCAATTCCAAAGATGTCACCACAGTGGCGATGCAAAAAGCGCAGGCCTCAAAAGGTGCTCAGGCGATCGAACCGGGCAAATACACCGTGATCCTGGAGCCAACGGCAGCAGGAGATCTCCTGAGACTGATGTTTGGCGGCTTAGATGCGCGAAATGCAGACGAAGGAAGAAGCTACATGAGCAAAAAAGGTGGGGGAACCCGTCTTGGCGAGAAGCTTTTCGACGAGCGTGTCACGATCATCTCCGACCCTGCCAATACTGAAATTCCGATGGCTCCATGGGATGGAGACGGTATGCCGAGACAGAAGACTGTCTGGGTGGAAAACGGTGTGGTGAAAAACCTTTCCTATTCCCGCTATTGGGCTGAGAAGAAAGGTGTTCCGCCTTTGTCCAGACCAGGAGGCGGAGGATTCGGCGGTGGCGGCGGATTTGGCGGCGGAGGATTTATCTTCTCCGGCGGAGATCAGTCGGTTGCCGACATGATCAAAAACACCGAAAGAGGTGTCCTCGTAACCCGTTTTTGGTACATCAGAGCGGTAGATCCACAGACCTTACTTTACACAGGTCTGACCAGAGACGGTACTTTCTACATCGAAGACGGCAAGATCAAATTCCCGCTGAAAAACTTCCGATTCAACGAGAGCCCGATCATCATGCTCAACAACATCGAAGCTTTGGGCAAGCCTCAGCGCGTGGGAGGAAGCATGATCCCACCAATGAAGATCAGAGACTTCACCTTCTCCAGCTTGTCAGACGCTGTATAATCAGTAGGCAGTAGCCAGTGGTCAGTTTGCAGTTTCTGCCGACTGATCACTGCTTGCTGACCACTGAAAACTGACCATTGGGTTCCGACTTCGAAAAATGGTATCAACGCTTAACCGGGGTGTCACCTTGAGTTCTCAAAATTCAAGAAATCACAAAAAGGAGATGACAAGGGTTTGTCTGTTGCGAACCATCGAAGTGTAATAAAAGGTTGGAGTTGCGGCGGCGCAACACCAAATACTATTCGGAGGGCGCGGTGGGAGGATTTGCCAGCGAGCCAGCGTTCGGCCTAGTGCGGTGGGAGCTTTGGCAAATCTTGATCTTTTGGTTCTTTTGGATCAAGCCAAAAGAACGAAGAAAAAAGGAAGCCTAACCAAACTCAGGTGCGTCTATTAATTGGTAAAAGTCGAATGATCATTCGTGAGAAAATCAGAATTAAAATCTGAGATTCGAATATTTTCAAAGATATCCTGTCATTGGTAGCGGCGTCGAAGGGCCTTTCCCATGATACAGAAATCAACTGGGCTTCGACTCCGCTCAGCCTGACAACACGGATCACTGCGACTGATCCCTGATTACTTCCAACTATTAAAAAATGCCCTTTTTCTTTACCCGTCTTAAATACAATTCCGGCAACTGGGATACGGATCAGCGCATGCCCTCCAATCTCCTGCACAGCTTGGTGGAGTACACGACCATCCCCGTGGACGAAAAGGAGCGGATCATCGAGTTGAGCAGTGAGGAAGTATTCAAAAGCCCCTTTTGCTACCTGAGCGGGCATAAGCTCGTGGAGTTTTCCCAGGAAGAAAGGCGGATATTCAAAACCTACGTGGAGCAGGGAGGTTTCGTCTTTGTAGACGACTGCAACCACGACATTGACGGACTTTTCGCTAAATCCTTTGAGGAAGAAATGGCCCGAACCTTTGGCGCAGACGCGCTGAACAAAATCCCAAATGACCACTGGATCTACCGCTGTTTCTTCGAATTCGAAGATGGCCCGCCTGCGACTTCCTTTGAGCTCAACGGCTGGGGAGACGATCTGATCCATGATTACCTAAAAGCCGTCGAAATCAACGGTCGTATCGGTGTGCTGTATAGCAACAAAGACTACGGCTGCGAATGGGACTACGACTTTCGCAACAAACGCTTCAACAAGATCGACAACACCCGCTTTGGGGTCAACATCGTGGTGTACGCCTTAACCTAGACCAAGCTTGGAAACTGAACTGAAGAAATACCAACAGCTGGTGGATAAGATTCCCCTGCTGAAAAAAGAAATTGCCAAAGTCATCGTCGGGCAGGAAGAAGTGCTCGATGAAGTGATCATCACACTCCTGGCGGGAGGTCACTGCCTGCTTGAGGGTGTGCCTGGTCTGGCCAAGACGCTGATGGTGAAGACCATCTCGGAAGTGATGGACATGAGTTTCAAGCGGATTCAGTTTACACCGGATCTGATGCCCGGGGATATCGTCGGCACAGAAGTGCTCGAGGAAGACCACAGCACGGGAAAAAAGTTTTTCCAGTTTACCCAAGGGCCAATCTTTGCCAATATGGTCTTGGCCGATGAGATCAACCGAACTCCGCCCAAGACGCAGGCAGCACTTTTGGAAGCCATGCAGGAAAAGATGGTGACCTATGGAGGAAAAAATTACAAGCTTCCCGATCCTTTCCTGATCATTGCTACGCAAAACCCGATTGAGCAAAGTGGAACTTATCCGCTTCCGGAAGCGCAACTGGACCGTTTTCTTCTCTACATCAAGCTGGGCTATCCCTCCGAGCAAGAGGAACTGGAAGTGTTGCAAAGAACTACAGGCACCTATCGAGGCCAGCCAGAGACGGTATTGAGCGGGGAGGAGATCAGGCAATTGCAGACCCTGACCCGAGAGGTTCATCTGGATTCTGCTTTGTTGGGCTACATCACTCGACTGATACGTGCCACCCGCTTGGAAAACACGACCGTGCCTGAAGTCAAAAACTACGTAGAATGGGGTGCAGGTACCCGTGCCGGGCAAGCCTTGGTCCTTTGTGCCAAAGCTCGCGCCATCGTAAAAGGCCGCTATTCGGTCATCCCTGAGGATATCGAGCATCTGATCTTTCCGGTGCTTCGCCATCGGATCTCCCTACATTTCCGCGCCGAAGCGGAGCAGTTGGATACCGATTTCATCATTTCCAAGATCCTAGCCCAGACACCGGTTCATGCCAAGTAATCTGGAGATCATCAAGCTCAACGACCTTCGCCTGTCTGCACGCCTCATTTCGGAGCAGTTGCGGCAGGGCATCCATTCGGGCATCCGGGTGGGAGTGGGGAGCGAGTTTGAGCAATACCGGCACTATCGTCCGGGTGATGATCTCAAGCGGATCGACTGGAAGTATTTTTCCCGATCTGGCAAGTACATGGTAAAGGAATCGACCACCGAAAGCAATCTCCACATCCGCATGATGTTGGATCTCTCCGGTTCGATGAACTATGCCGAAGCCGATTTTTCCAGGCTCGATTATGCCAAAAACCTTCTGGCTTCCTTGGCCTATCTCGCTTATTTACAGGGTGATTCTCTGAGTTACTACACCCTATCTGAGGGAAAGATTGAGCAGAAAGTGTCCCCGACACCAAAGAGTTTTCAGCGGATTCTCTATCTGTTGGAAACTGAAAAAGCCAACGGGTCGTGGCCCTTGGAGGAATTCCCGGAGGCTTTGACCCAAGGTCGAAACCGTGAATTGATCATCTGGGTTTCGGATTTTTTGCAAAAGGAAAACGAGTGGGAAAGCTTGGTGAAGGCTTTTCTCCACCCCCGCAAAGAGCTGATACTGATTCAGATCTTGGGTGAGCAGGAACTGAGTTTCAAGCTGGAGGGAAATTTTGTCTTCCGGGATTTGGAGTCGGGTCAGGAGTTCATTCAAGACGGCAAATCCGTGCAGGCTGAGTTTCGAAAGAAGTTCCAAACCTACCTGGATCAGCTGAGTGAGCGCCTGCTTTTGCCCAAAGTGCAGCTGCTTCGTGTGTCGATGCAAACTCCTCTTTCGGAGGTTGTGCGCAGTATTTTGAACCGCAAACAGCTGTCCTGATGGAGTGGATTCAACCGGCTTTTTTCTGGGCTTTGCTGGGGATTTCGGTTCCCTTGGCCATCCACTTCTGGAACGGTCGAAAGGGCAAAGTCATCGCCTGGGCAGCTACTGCCTGGCTCAATCCACAGGAATCCCAATCCAGCAAATCGTTTCGCCTAGATCAATGGCTACTTTTGCTGGTCAGAATCCTCCTTTGGATCCTGCTGGTCTTGTTGGCAGTTGGCTTGTGGTGGAAAAGCTCCGGACCATCCGATTCCCCAAAAATCGTGCATTTACTCGTGCCCAATTCCCAGGTAGAGTCGGAGTTCCGTTTTGAGCTGGAGCAGGCATTGGAACGGGGAGAGGATGTTTTTTGGTTGGCCGAAGACCTTCCGGACTATGAACTCGGAGAAAGTCCTGAGGTGGGCTTTCAGTCAGAGAACGTTCAGGAATATCTAAATCTCCTGCCTCAAACCCTTGATTCACTACACCTCTATTCTTCTGGAATGGAGGTGGAGATTCCTCAGGCGATGCTTTGGGTTCCGGTAAAGCCGGAAGTTCACCTTGCCACGCAGCTATCTCCGCCAGTTTTCTCCAAGAAAGTGATCAAGCTGGAGTCGGGTAGCTACCTAGGACTAAATGAAGCTGGCGCGCTCATTTCGATCCCAGTCGAAGCAGCTTTCTCCGCTGATCTTATCGCTTTTTCGGGTGCGATTCCGTTATATTTTTCCCTGAGTGATAGCGACAAAAAAGCCAATTTGCAGGCTGCTTTGACAGCTTTGACTACCGTGTATGGATTGACCTTTGAGGAAGTAAGCGGGCAAGACGCAAAAGTTGTCTTTGCCGATCAGGCTATGGAAGAGTCTGAGGATGGAAAACTCTATTTCTATACGCCAGCGACCGAAATTCCGAAATCGAAACTTCAGATCTCCTTGGGTAATTCCGTCACACTTCCTTGGGAAGAAGCAATTGATAAAGGGATCTTGCCTGAATTGATCCTGACACCGATGGTCGAATATCTTGGGATCTCTCCGAAGGAAGTGAGGATGAGCAAGCGTAATTTTGAGCAAAAGTTTGTGGAAATACCCAAAGCCAAGCAATCCGTCGCTGCCAATACCACGGAGCTATTTCTGGTGTTGATCGTACTCGTATTCGGACTGGAGCGGTTTTTAGCTTATCGAAACAATCTGTGAAGACGCTAAACCAACATATCAAATCCATTGAAACCCAGCTTCAGGTGAACGCCTGGGTCAAGGGTTTTTTGATTGCGCTCTCACTGGGATTACTGGCTTTTACTTTCGGTTTGGATAGATCGATTGTCACTATTTCAGGAGGGTTGCTGACTATGGGCTTTGCCTGGTATCTTGGCGCGATGCGTCCCAGAAGGGCCGAAGCGATCCAGATCCTTCACGACCAAGTGGGTGGCTTGGAGTTTAGCTTGGAGCTTTTGCAAAAGCAGCAGCCGAGCATAGCCGAGCGACTTCAGTTGGAGCGCATTGCTTCGCTGATGCCTCCAAAGATCCGGGTAATCCAGCAGGGGCTTTTGCCTTTTTTCATCGTCTTCCTCTTGACTTTCGGGATTTCCTTCTTGCCGGATTTGTTTTCGCGAAGCGCTGAAAAAAACACAAACGAGCTTGCTATCTCCCAAAATCCAGAAACAGTCTTGGCGGTAAATGCCCCGGTACTTTTGACCCGAAGCCAAGTTGAAATCAAGTCACCGAGCTATACTGGGATTGCTCCTAAAACACAGGATGAGCTGGATATCCAAGCGCTAAAAAGCTCGCAGATTACCTGGAATCTGGCTTTTCAAAACAGTGATGGACTGGAGGTTTTTCTTGTGAATTCTTCCGGAGAAAAGCTGGGGTTTTCTAATCAGGGAGCTGACTATCAGTTGAAAGAAGAGTTGGTCGGTTCAGGAATCTATTCCATTCAGGCGCTTCGGGGCGAAGAGCTGGTCTATGAATCGGACTTTTATACCCTCGAATCCATCGAAGATCAAAGTCCTCAGATCCTTCCGGAAGAGAAGGAAACTTACAAATTCTTTTTCCCCGGAAATGATCCCAAGCTTGCTCTCAAAGCACAGATCAGCGATGATTTCAAGGTCAACAAGGTAGAGATCGTGGCTACGCTGGTGAGGGGAAAAGGCGAGAATGTAAAGTTTCGCGAGACGCGGTTTGAGGTGGAGAAGGCTCCTTTTTCCTCCAAAAAGTCAAGCTTCACGCTGAATGTCAATTCCCTGGATTTCCAGCCCGGAGACGAACTCTACTACTATTGGACTGCGGTGGACAACAAGGCGCCAGAGGCCAATACGAGCCGCACAGACACTTATTTTATCAAGTATTTTGACGACTCGGAGGAGAGCAATGCTGTCTTGGAGGGAATGGCGATCCAGGTTTTGCCCGAATACTTCAGAAGTCAGCGACAGATCATCATCGATACGGAAAAGCTACTTGCCGAAAAGCAGAAGTTGGGCGAGCAGAAATTTAACTCCACCTCCAATGAGATCGGCTATGACCAGAAGCTCCTCCGCCTGCGGTACGGGCAATATCTGGGTGAAGAATTTGAGACAGCGGCGGTCGGAGTGGTGCTGGATGCCGAGGACGGAGACTTGCTGAGTGGCTATATGCACCTGCACGATCAGGAGGGAGAGCATGACCCGAATCCGACGGCGCCGAGGCCTCAGGAATCCGCTGGGCATGATGATCATGGGCATTCAGAATCTGAGGGCGGAACCGAGATGGAAAACCTGATGAGTGCATACATCCATGCGCACGATTCGGAGGAGATGAACACCTTCTACGAGCAGTCCACGCGTGGGGCTCTCAAGGCTGCCTTGGAGCAAATGTGGCAGGCGGAGCTTTACATGCGGCTTTTTGAACCAGAAAAATCGCTTCCCTATCAATACAAAGCGTTGGAATTGCTGAAGACCGTCCAGCAAAAATCGCGGGTGTACGTGAAGCGAACCAACTACGATCCGCCTCCGATCAAAGAGGACGAGAAGCGCCTCAGTGGAGAGTTGAAGGATCTGGACAAGGAAATCCGAAAGGAGCAGGCGGCGCTGGATCAGCAGATCGAACCTCTGGCCTCGGCTGTATTGGGCTTCTTGGCGAAAGATGAACTCGGTGCTGAGGAGCGCCAGACTGTGCGTGAATTGGGAAATCTATGGACCGAGAAGATGCAAAACTCCCAACTTGCCGATTGGAATCTGGTACTCTACCTCCAGCAGTTGGAGGCCGGAAAACTGGATGAAAAGGGCAAAAAGCAGCTGCGGGAAAAGCTCTATCCACTCGCCAAAAACTACAAAAATCCGGGTGCTTCCTACCTGTCGAATGAAGCCTTGAAATCCGCCTTCCGAAAGAACCTGCGATGATCTTCCATTACCAACCCCTCGTTTCTTGGCCGTTTTTCTTTGGGATCCTTGCGATCCTTTGGCTGATCGGCATGGCAAGCTTTTACTTCCAGTGGAAAAAACGCACCAAGGCGGGGCGAATAGTTTTGCGTATGCTGTTTTTCTTTGGATTCGTGACCTGTCTGAGTCTTTTGGTTTTGCGGCCGCAAAGAAAACTGGCGCCTCAGGAAAGGCAAATCCTTGTGTACGAAGACGGACTGGACAAAGCGACGGTGGACTTCTGGAAAGACACCCTGAAGACGAGAAGGACGGTGGCACTTTCCAAGTACAAACCGGGGATGGAAAAGGTCATCTTGCTGGGAGATAATTTTGACCGGGCGGCACTCTACCCTTTGAAGGATCTGGATTTTCAGTGGATCTTGCCAGAGAGACAGGGAGGGATTCGGGCCCTTTCCTGGAAAGGATTTCTTAGAAAAGGGGAGGTGCAGCGACTGGCTTTTGAGGTTTTTTCTGAGAAGGAAAAATCGACGCTGGCAGTGTCAGGAGCCAAGCATGACAGCACCAGCCTGAAGAAAGGTTGGAATACCGGTCTTTTGGAGTTTTATCCAAGTGGCTTGGGGCAGGCGGAATTTCCGTTGACTTTGGACAAGGATACCTTGGTGTCTGTCCGTTTTTTTATCGGTGCAGCCTCTCCCAAAAAGTATCACTTCCAGCTCGGTTTTCCGGGTGCGGAGACTCGGATGCTGGAGTCTTGGCTGAGGGAGAAAGGGGAGACTGTCTCCGAGGAAATCAAGCTTTCCCGAGAAACCGTCTTGCAAAGCGGTAATTCAGCTAACACGCTGCAAGTCCTCTTGGTGGATCCGGCGCAGTTGGGTCTGCGGTCCGTGCAGGATGCGGTGAAATCCGGCAATGCGGCCCTCATCGTAGTCAATGTCGCCCAGCCGGTAGAAACTGCTAAAAACCTCAACAGGCTTTTTGGGACGGATTTCCAAGTCGAGCAGTCAACGCAGAATGAAAGCCGGACGCTGAAAAATGTGATGGAAGCCTTGCCCTATTTTTTCGCAGAAAGAGCAGGGCAAAAACTGCTTCAGGAGCGATCCATCGCGATCCAATATGCCGGCAGCAGTCCTGTCGCAATGAGTCTGGTGAGCGCCAGCTATCCTTTGGCCTTGCAGGGAAAGACGGGTGAGTATGATCTGATTTGGGGAGAATTGTTTGGGCTTTTGGAGCCTGACGAAAGCCATGCTTGGCGAATGGAAGCGCCCTTGCTTACTGGTTTTTCAAAGGAACTCCAGCTAATGGCCGACAGCCTTCCGGAGCAATTGGCCTGGGAGGCCGATACCTTGACTTGGAGTAGAAGCCCTGTGAATCCCTATTTGGTATCAGGAAGTCTCCAGGTCGAAGACAGTACTTGGGTTCGCTTGGACTCGGGCTTCTCGGTTTTTGCTTATGGCAAAGATGATCTTCCTAGTCTGCAGGCCGCTGCTTTGATCCATGAAATCCAGCAAAGTGCCACCCAAAATCCTACGGGTGAATCAAAACTCGGTAATCCGATTTCCCCTTGGATATGGATGGTAGGCATGCTGCTGTTTTTGGGTTTGCTTTGGCTGGAGCCGAAGTTAAGCTAGGCGATGGTTTACCAAATCCAAGTTCCGACCGCACCTGGATTTAGTGCTGCCTCAAAAATTTTCTCCTTTTCCTGGATCTTGAAGCTTTTGGCTTCATCCGATTCGTTGAGGACGATCAATACTTTTTTGCGATCTGGTCTGACGAAGGCAACATTTGCAAGCCCGTCGAGCGGGTTGGAATCGACACGTACCGATCCCGGATCCACAAATTTGCTGGCATGTGCGATGATGTAGTAGGCGGGATTACGAGTCACCGAATCACCGTCGATAGTCACCGCACCTAGGCAGCGGTCACAGCCACCTCGGTCAGTAAATGGGGTGAGTTCGGGATTAGAAGTCAAGTTCCACTCCAAAACCGTCTTGGCCCAATTGCGGGAAGCACCGATGATCAGGTTTTTGACATGCCAGGGCATATCGCCTTCGAGACTGCCAGGTGCTCCAATCCATTGCTCGGTGAAATAGATGTTCTTGTCCGGAAATGCTTGATGAACCTCGGACAAAGCTTCAATTTCTCCACCGTAAAGATGGAAAGCCGAACCGTCTATAAAAGGATTGGCCAGAGTGTCCCTTAAAACAGCAATCGGATAATCGGGCCGATCAGCATTATGATCGTACACGACAATCTTGGTCTTGATGCCGTTTTCTTCAAAAGCCGGACCTAAGTGTAGACCGATAAATCGCGCTAGCTGCTCAGGAAGCATCAGTAGCGATGGATTATTTCCCGGATGAAGCGGCTCGTTTTGGATGGTGAGCGCATCGATTTCAATGCCCAATTCCTTCATCGCCTGGATGTAGTTGACCAGATAGCAGGCATAGGTGCCTTCATACTCTTCCAAAAGCGACCCACCGCGGGTGTCTTTGTTGTCCTTCATCCAGGCAGGAGGGGACCAAGGAGAGGCCATTAACTTGATGTTTGGGTTGATCTTCAGGATTTGCTTTAGGACCGGGATGACATCCAAGGTGTCTGGGCCCAGGGAAAATTGAGTTAGGTTTGGATCTGTGGCCAAAGAATCCTCCAGATCATTGTAGGAAAAAGGATATTCATTCAAGTCCGAGGCCGCAACAGATAGCCTCAGATAGGATATGCGGATGTCATTTTCTCCATTTCCGAAAAGCTCCTGGAGAATCTCTGCCCTCGCTTCCTTGCTCATTCCCAGCAGATGTTTGGCGCTTCCCTGACTTAGTGTAAAGCCAAAACCGTCCATTGACTGAAAGGTCGTCTCCGTATCTACCGTCAATTTGAGCTCACTTTGTGTGATTTCTTGTGGATCGATTTGCTTTTGAAACAAGATGCCTGGTTTAGGATCGGTAAGCCAAAGGTCAACTGGTTGTCTTTCTTTTGCGCAGCCAAAACAGGCTGCAAATAGTAGGAGAGGAAGGATTTTTTTCATTTTCGGGAAAAGAAAAAGCCTTGGAAAGGTTTCCAAGACTTCAAAATTGATTGAATTGCCGTCGGTATGCAAACGCGGCAAGCCCTAATTTCAACTTGAGCAAGATGCTGCTTTTAGAATCTTTCTTTTCTTGAGTACTAAGATTTCTCGATCTCCTTCTGTGGTGAAGGTATCTTGCGCAACATCCAAATTGCGGCTTTAATTGAAATCTTTAAAATTTTCACCCATAATTTGACAACAAAGCCTGCGATTGGAACTACTCCACCTATGGTGGTTATTAGTTCATTTTTGGTTGAGTTTTCGACAGGTCTATTTGTGTGATACTTTGATTCCAAACTTGAGGTTGTAGTATTCATGATCCAGTACTTTTTGGTTTGGCGACGAATATTTCAATTTTTAGTCCAAGATTTTCATGTAGGCTTATTCGGAATAATATTTCAATTTATTAGCAATTGAGATAGATTATTTTATTTAGAGTAGGTGTAGGTTCTTTTTAGCACGAGGGTGGCCTTTGTGCCAAATAGAGAAAATACACAGGATGGGAAATTAAAGCGGCACTCCACCGTAAAATAGAGATCGAGGGCAAGTGCTTTCAGCAGACCATCTTTCTGGCTGGAAAGTAAAACCAATCAATTTTTCGCAACTCCGAACATCAAAATATTTTCTGAGGGGTTTCAGTCCGTTTTCATTGCATAAGTAAGACGGATTCGCTGAAACCCAGACTTCCGAATTGCAAATTCGGAGAAGGAGAGGGTATCCAATATTCGTCTTTTCCTAAAACTCCTTTTCCCCGAATTCGCTTTTCACGAATTTTGTCCGGTTTTTTGACCGGTTGAGGGTGTAGGACAGGTTCAACAGCAACATATCTACTTCTTGGATGTAATTGGTCGTTGTATAGAATTCTCCCGGGCGATAGGTGGTGATGCGCTGTTCGTTGGTCTTGAGTAGCCCCATGTCTATATTTTGCCACGTGAAAAGAGCGGTCAAACGGCCATCGAGCCAGGACCGCTTCACTGTCAGGGAGGGAAGGTAGAAGCGCGAATCTTCTCCTTGAGCCGTTACCCTTTGAGAGAGATAGTTTAGTGTAAACTGGCTACTCCAGACTTTGGCAAAAGTTACGGTCGTGTTGAAGTTGAAGGAATAAACCCAGGCAGACTGATCCACCGGTCGGTCGTCAAATTCGCCTCGAATTTGATAGTAGTAGCCGTTGCCGCCGAGGTAGAATTTCCAGTTTTCCGTGAGGAAAGTCTCCGTTCCCAATTCGATTCCCGTCGAATGACTGGTGCCAACATTGGAGTAGATTCGGTTGAGGATCGTGTCGTTGTACACCGTATTGACCCGATTGACGAGATTCTCGATTCGGGTATAGTAGGCGGTTGCATAGAGACTGTTGTCCTTCCAAGTCTTGATCAGGCCCGCTTCTAAGGTGTTGACAAATTCAGGCAAGACCTCCGGGTCTCCTTGCTCGAGTGTCTCGCTGTGTTCCCGTTCCGGAAAAGGGTTCATCTTAAAAGTGGTTTCCCGCTCTACGCGTTGCGTAAAATTCAACTTGTACTGAAGGTCGTCCTTTGCTTGATAAGTAAGCGACGCACTGAAAAACGGGCGAACATAGTCGTAGAGGTAGGTGGTGTCCAATTGGCCAGTTTTATCCTGAAGGCGGAAGTCACGGTTCATCGCCTCTAATCTCACTCCGGCACCGTAACTCCATTTTTCCATCTTTTTATCCAGTTGCAGGTAGCCGCTGTGTATGACCCGGTGCAGGTCTACATCGGAGGAAAACTCCGGCACGATCTCAAAATCCCCCGTTTCGTTGTTTTTTCTTTCATATAGAAAATCCCCCACATGGTTGAGATAGCGAAACTGGTAGCCGGTCTGCAAGGTGCCCCAACGGCTAGGCTTGAACGTGTAGTCCAGATTCCACCGAATGCCGTTCAGCGGATTGTCGTTGGTGTTGTACTCGTCCTGATAGACGATGGAAAGATCCGGGTAGCCCAAGTTGCGGTTGACCGTCGGGCCGCCGAGCATGGTGTATTCATAGAGAAGGGAAGTGCTTAATTTTGATTCAGAGGCAAAGGTGTGGACATAGTCGAGGCTTCCGATCAGGAAATCACCGCGCCGGTTTTGATCATTGGCATTGAAGTATTGGAAAGGGGGCGTCTCTCCTCCGGGATACTCTTCGTGATTGTCATAATAGAGGATGTCCGCGGTTCTCAACTTGTCCCGAACTCCGCCATAAAACCCTAGGCTGAAGGAGTTTTGAGCATTTGGGTTGTAACCCAGCGTGAATCGACCGGAATAGTTGGTTTCGTTTATGCTCCTTTCACCCTCTGATGGGAAATAGGTGGTGGTATCGCCGTCAATGGTATAGACGCTTCCGACACGCTTCCCGGCAATGTCATTTCTCTGATAACTGGCTCCGAGCGAAAGATCCCAATCTCCCTTTACATAGTTGAGATTGAAGTCTCCTCCGTAACGTTGTTGGGGTTGGGCGTTGTCGTAGTTTTCGATGGATGGGAGACCTATCTTCGCATTTATTTGGAGGAAAAGTCCATCAGCCGCACCCTTCTTTGTCGTGATGTTGATGATCCCGGCTTTGCCCTCCGAGTCGTATTGAGCCGACGGAGCGGAGAGCCACTCCACTTTCTCGATGCTGTTTGCCGGTAATTGTCCTAGAAGCGTCATCGGGTCACCCTGAGTCGGGCGTCCATTGATCATAACTACAAAGCCGATATTCCCACGAATAGACAAGGTGCCTTCCCCATTGATGGCCACACCTGGCAGATTTCTTAACACATCCGTTCCGGTGCCGCCCTGCGCTACTTCGAAGCTTTCGGCAGAGAAGCTTTGTTTTTCAGGCTTGAAGTCTGCAGTGATCCGCTGTCCATTGACATCCACGGCCTGAAGTGTCTGTGCATCGGGCGAAAGTTGCGTCTCGCCCAGATCAAGCTTTTGGTTTTTGCTTAGCTCAAACGAGGGGATAGTTTGCGTACTGAAACCCAAAAAACTAAGATGAACGTAGTAGCCCCCTGGATCAAGGGAAGGGATCAAATAGCGTCCGTCGACATCTGTAATTCCGCCGGTGACGAGGGTAGAATCTCCGGTTCGGAAGACTGCCACGCTGGCAAATTCCAGGGGATCGCCGGAGGTTCGATCCGTTAGTTTGCCGAAAATCTGTCCCTGTCCAAAACTTGAAAAGGTGAATACTAAAAAACAGATGGTAAAAAAGGTAAATCTCATGGATTAAAGATACGTGATAGAGCGTGTTTGTCTTTTGGGAAAAAGACAAAAAGTGATCGTCGGCAAAATAGTAGAATTGCTGGTAAATAGCGATGTTTTTGAAAATCCAGGTGATCGCATTAAGTAGAAGATTGCTCCTATTCTAAAAGCATTTTTAGCAGCAAGTAAAACAAAGAAGGACAAAGAAGGCATCCTAAGCCGGTGTAAAATGTTGCCGTTACTGCGCCATAGGGTACAAGTTTGGGGTCAGTCGCTGCCAGGCCTGCGGCCACACCACTCGAAGTACCCATGATTCCGCCAAAAGCCATGGCTGCTCCGGGGTTGTCTAGCGCTATTGTCTTGGCGAAGATGGGGGTCAAAATGGTGACTGCGATAGTTTTAACCACGCCAGTTCCAATACTCAATGCGATCACCTCTGAGCTTGCCCCCAGTGCCCCTCCAGTAACCGGCCCTACGATATAGGTGCAGGCTCCTGCGCCGATGGTGCAGAGGCTGATCACGTCCCTATAGCCCATCACCCAACCGAGTGCCACACCCGAAAAAAAGAAGATGCCGATTCCAAGAATCAGGGAAATCAATCCAAGGAGGCCGCTTTTTCGAATCAGGACAAAACTGGCACCGATCGCCGTAGCGACAATAGCAAAGTCCCGGAACATTGACCCTCCCAATAGAGAAAGCCCCTGGAGAAGCGGCAAGTCCGCGAGGCCTTTTTCTCCCCCAGCCCAAACTCCGCCCAAATAGCCAAATACCAAAGCGAGGAAGATGGCAATGGCCGATCCCGGAATGCGGGCGTTGAGGATTTTTTTGGAGAAAAGGTCGCATAGCCAGGTCAAAATACCGACGACCAAAAAGGCAACGATCAATCCATTTTTGCCAATTACTTGAGCCAATTCGTTCATTGCCTGGCTGGGTTCAAGTTTTTCATCAAGATCTTGAAAACCCAGAAGGCCAATAGAACCGGAATGATCCCTGCTAAAATAGCCAGCCAACCGGAGGATAGGGCGGACTTGACGTCAAGACTGGCGGCCATCGCGATGACGACCGGGATGTAGAGCTTATTCCAAAACTCAATTCCAAATTCCAGCTCACCATTCCACCAGCCTTTTTTACTTAAAAACTCCTTTGATAGGAGCAGAAAGATCATTGCGAATCCCACTCCTCCCACATTGGTATTGATTGCTAGCCAAGCACCCAATAGTTGACCGCACCACATGCCCAGAATAAATGAAAACGACAACACCGCTAGGCCTTTGATCATGGTTGTTGGACGGTTAAAAAAAGGGCCTTTAACTCATTTTTGACGACTTTTCCCATGGCATTGCGAGGCAATTCCGCCAAGACCAAATAGTGCCGTGGAGTCTTATAAGCTGGTATTTGTTCGCGTATCCACTTGCTAAGGAGCTTGAGATCCAAGTTTTCATCGGTGACTAAAACCGCGGATATGAGCTCGCCCCATTCTTCATTTGGCATACCGACCACTGCACAATCCTTGATGGCTGGGTGTTTGCGAAGGACTTCCTCGATCTCCAAAGCCGAGATTTTGTAACCGCCTGATTTGATGATGTCAACCGAGTCCCGACCGAGAATCCGGAAATATCCTTCGTCAAGCACCGCAATATCGCCGGTCTTGAACCAGCCATCTTGCGTAAACGATTTGGCTGTTGCTTCCGGTTTTCCCCAATATTCCTTAAAGACGGAGGGGCCTTTGATTTGAATCTCTCCCGGCTGTCCCGGTTCAATCGGTGCGTTTTGTTCATCTACCAGCCGGACATCCACCCCGGGTAAGGCTTGTCCGATGTGACCTGCACGTCTTTCTCCGACGTAGGGGTTGCTGATCGCCATGCCGATCTCGGTCATGCCGTAGCGCTCAAGCAGGTAGTGGCCTGAGATGGACTTCCATTTTTCCATCACGGAGACAGGCAGTGCTGCCGATCCCGAAACCATCAAGCGAAATTTTTCCATCGCGCTGAAAAGCAACCTTTGATCTGATTCTGAATAGGATTCAAACTCCGATATCAACTTGAAGTAGATGGTTGGGACGGCCATGAAGACGTTCAGCTTTCCCTCCAAAAAAATCTGAAATAACGTTTTTGCATCAAAGGGATGCATAAATTCCACCGTGGCTCCAGCCCAAAGTGCAGAAGAAACGACATTGATAATCCCGTGCACGTGGTGGAGTGGTAGCAGACAAAGCGTATGATCCTCGGATGTCCATTTCCATGCAATAATCAAGGTGCTGATCTGCGCCTCTATGATAGCATGTGTAGTCAAAACACCTTTGGGCAAACTTGTGGTACCGGAAGTGTATAAGATCATGGCGCCTCGATTTGGATCGATCGTTGGTAAATTGAATGGGTCACTCTCAGGAATCCCTTCTGAAAGGCGAACAAAGCGAATGCTGGGATCTACTGCGTAAGGAGCCAACAAGTCTTCATACTCGGCGCCAGTGAGTATGATTTCGGTACCGGTATCTTCGATCACATATTGGAGCGAAGGCAAAGGGTAAGAGGTGCAAAGCGGAACGGCAATTCCTCCTGCCATCCAGATTCCCCATTGAGTTGAAACGTAGTCAAATCCCGGAGAAACCATGTAGGCAACCCGTGAATCGTTCAAATCGATTTTTCCATTGAGCAAGAAAGCAGCAATCGCTCGGGCTCGCTCCGTCAGAGAGCGATAAGTATAGGTGTTGTCCTGATCTACAATAGCGATCTTTTCGGGGTTTTGAAGCGCCTGGTGGAAAAGTGAATTCATAGCTTGGCCTTGTTTCCGGGAATTTAACCCAGATTTAGAATTTACGTTTTTTGCTTGGGCTAAAATAATGCGGTTTGGAGTCTACGATATTTCGCCGCAATGATGAAGTAGAAAATAATAGCGACAATTGATGTAAAAGCAATTTAGGACGCTTCACGTAATTAATGGCATCTGTTTGCTCGAAGAACAGTCAGGGATTGTTTCCATGTGTTCAATTTTTCAATAAATGCAAATTCCAGGCAATTGGAAATCTTGTGTGCCTTGGTTGGGGGTAGTAGGACAAAAGCCAACGGTTGATCTAAAACAGCGTCTAAAACTAAAAATCCAGCCTAGAGCTGGATTTCAATTAATTTATTGACGAGGTGACACTTTCTTCGGTGAGGACGAATGCGTGTGTTTGATCGATTTGTCCGGCAGGAATGTTGGGATCTTTTTGGAGAAGTCTAGCCAACATTTCAGCTTTTTCCGACCCGGTGATGATCCAGAGGATTTCCGAAGCTTGGTTGATCAGTGGATAGGTTAGCGTCATCCGTTGGCGACCTTGATAGGGGTGATTAGTTAGGGCCACATTTTTGTCCTGTACTTCCAAGACGTCATCGCCGGGTACCAGGGATGCAGTATGTCCGTCGGTACCCATGCCCAGATGGACTAAGTCAAGCCTCCCCGTGCCGGTGATTTTAAGAATGTGTTCAGCATATTCTTCACACGATTGCTCTAGGTCCTCGGCGGTGACACCCATGGGGAAGACATTCAAGCTGGTAATTAGCTTTGTGTTTTGAATCGAGTTGAATAGTTGAGTCAAGTTTCTCTCCGGGCTTGCATCGGGAGCAATTCGTTCGTCGACCTGAAACAAAAACACCTTTTCCCAAGGCAAATCCTCCTCAGCCAGTTCCCTGATCATTTCCCAAGGCGTGCGGCCTCCGCTGATGGCCAGCGTGAAGAAGCCTTTCTTGGCTACTTGTTCTCTGATTCGAGTAGCGATGAGTGCGGCGGCCTCTTTGGCTACCTCACCTGCAGATTGAAAGGTTCTTATCTCCATTTATCTATTTTTTGGTTACAACCGGGTTGTTCCATCCACCAAGCGGAAGGATCTGTTCGTTGACAATGTCTGGTCCCCAAGACTTCACGTCATAGGAATAGACCGGGTGATCTGAGGAGAGGTATTCGTCCACGATTTTCCAAGCTTCCTCTACATAATCTTGGCGTGCAAAGTGGGTTGGATCGCCAGCCATCGCGTCTGAGAGGACGCGTTCGTAGGCTTCTTTTTCGTTTGGAAAAGGAGTGGGGTTCCCGTGTACTTCTGACAATACAGAGGACATGTCCTCGCCAGGCGCCATGATCAGCATTCCGAATGCCACCGTTACGTCAGGACTGATTCTGAACCGGATATGATTGGGTTGCGTGGCGATGGTCGAGTAAGCGGAAGGCAGATGCTTGAATCGAACCAGGATTTCGGTTGAAGTCACCGGTAGGTTTTTTCCGGCACGGATATAAAATGGCACCCCGTCCCAACGAGGGGAGTCGATGTGCATTCTCATGGCTGCAAACGTTTCGGTTTTCGAGCCTTCTTTGACAGCTTTTTCACCAAGGTAACCCTCGTACTGTCCGCAGATGACATCCTGCGCCCGGAGTGGTGCGATTGCTTTCAATACTTTTACTTTCTCATCGCGGATAGATTCGCTGTCCAGTGCTTTGGGTGGCTCCATGGTGAGGTTGCAGAGAATCTGAAAGAGGTGGTTTTGGATCACATCTCGGATAGCGCCGGTGACGTCATAGAAGGCACCCCGACCCTGGATTCCAAAATCCTCCGCCATGGTGATTTGGATGCTTTCGATGTGGTTATTATTCCAGACTGGTTCCAAAAGAGAGTTGACAAAACGGAAAAACACGATGTTATTCACAGGTCTTTTACCCAGATAATGGTCGATACGGTAGATGGAGCTCTCGGCAAATTTGGCGAGGAGAACTTTATTCAGTGCTTTTGCAGATTCGTAGTCCGTGCCAAAAGGCTTCTCGACAATAATTCTGGCACCTTTGGCGCAGCCGGACTGATCAAGTTGCGCGATAATGGTGGGGAAAAGAACAGGGGGAATAGCCAGGTAGTGCGTCGGGTTGTTGGCCTCGCCTAGTGCCTCTCGAATTCTTCTGAAGGTCTCCTGATCGGTATAGTCACCACCGACGAAGGCAAGGAGGCTACAGAATTTTTCGTAGGATTTTTCTTCGTACTGTCCGTGTTTTTGAATACTGTCTTTTGCTCGGGCCCGGAGTTTTTCGAGATCATAGTCTCCGCGGGCGACACCAATGATTGGAGAGTTTAGATTTCCCCGTTTTACCATCATGTGGAGAGCAGGAAAGATTTTTTTGTAAGCGAGATCACCGGTAGCACCGTAAAAAACCAATGCGTCTGATTTGACTTGAGTCATGGATGAAAAGATGATTGCAGAGTATAGATTTTAGGGGATTCCAAGTTGGCAAGGAATCCTGTTTTCGGATTGAATGTTGATTTCTGGAAATTAGTTTCCAATCGGTGTCAATACTTGTAGGATTTTTCCCAAAGTCTGAAGCCTCCGGTAAATGCGTTTTTGTTGGATCCCATCACGCAGTCTTCGGGAATGTCTTCGAGGAGTTTGGAATTCCCCCCGCCCAGCACGATCTGATCTGGCTGAAAGCAGCGTCTGAAATGTGCTATGGACAAGTAAACCATTTCCTTCCAGCGTTTTTTACCCATTTTTTTCATTGCGTCATTGCCCACATGGGTCTCAAAGGTGCCTTGCTTAAAGGGCATATGGCCACCTTCAAGGGGAAGAATAAGCTCTTCGAAAACAAAAGCGGTACCGAGTCCGGTACCAAAGCCCATGAAAAGTAGTTTTCCACCTTCGTAACTGCCCAAGGCCTGCATCGCAGCATCGTTAATGATTTTTACGGGACATCCAAATGCCGCTTCAAAGTCATATCCTTTCCAGCCTAAGCCCATATTGACGGGGTTTGCTGCAATTTTCCCCTGTTTAACTACGCCCGGAAAGCCGATCGAGATCACATCGTAGTTCCAATCCTTTGCTGCTTCTACAACCAATGGAACCATGTCCTCTGGAGTGAAGTCGGGCCCTGAGGGTATTTTGATACGTTCGGGTTCGTCGGTTGCGAGTATTTTGATGTTTGATCCTCCGATGTCAATTACGAGTACTTTCATCTTGTGTAAATAGGTGGTTAGGTTTGTGCTTTTAGTTGGAGCCTTGGCAGGCTTTTAGTTGGAGTTTTGACAGGGTGATTGTCGGGCTCCAGGCAAAGTTTTGTTTTAACATTAAGATTTCCGGCAGAGCAAGTCGGATATTCGGATTAAAGATACGCAATACTTTTACTAGAACAGGTTAAACTATGGGGCTATTGAAGCGAAAGCCCCAACGATTTTCCGTATTGCAGGTGTGTTTTCAATCGATCTGAGGGATGGGATGCGGACGGTTTCACGCGTCAATTTAATTTTAGTTGAAAATGGTATTCTATGGTTAAATGACGCCCAATTTCATTAACGATTTGTTTTGGCTGAGCAATATAAGAGGTAAAAACAATTCATTCGGCTGTATTCCAGTGATCGCTATGGTCTATTGCGGTTTGTAGACTCGGAAGGCCCCAGCCAGAAGCAGTTAAATCTTTTACAACAAATCTGCGTAACAGCCTCTAAAAGTGAATTCTGTAGTCGACGCTCAAAAGGTGATCAGCTTGAAGTGGTAGTTGGATTGTTCCTTTTTGTTACTACAAATCTCTTTACTCAGATGATAAAAAGCCTCCAGCAATTGTGCATTGTGCATTTTTCCGGCATCCACTGCCCTGTAGCCAATGAGTTCGATCAGCCTTTTGACTCGGTTTTTTTCGGGAATACTATCGCCACAGTAGTAGGTCTCCTTTATGATTCCCATGAGGTCCGATTCCGGATAATCTACGCCTAGATTATTGAAGGCCTTGAATACAGGGATGTTTGGAGCAATCTTCAATATCTTAGCTGTGTTTGCGTTGGCGAGTTGTTGATTGTAGGCTGCGTTGGTGCAGTCAATGATAATTTTACCACCTAAATCAACGTTTTGAAGTGCACGGCAGACTTCTTCGAAGTTCTCATTGTAGCAACAGATAAGTACAATTTCAGATTGGATCAGTGCTGATTCGAACGGACAAATTCTATTGTAGAGCCGGTTAAGCATTTTCCAGTCATTAGCTTCTCCGTCAAAATCGTTGGACACACCGAAAACTACCAAAAGACCGGCTTCCAAATATTTCTTTCCCAATGTATAGGCTAGCGACGTGCCGCCAAGAATACCAAGTTTCATAGCCTATAAACTGTCCAATCATGCATTTAGTTTAGTTCCGAGTCCAAAAGCCTACGGGTGTGAGAGATTTACGCGTTTTGGAATGGTTGAAATGATAGAAAAAATAAGTTATTCTGTTTGGTTTTCAAAATTTAATTTTGAACAGTTTATATATCGATACTATTGATAGCTGGAATTTCTTTTTTTATAAAATTTGGAATTTGGGTTTTTATTAAAACTTAGGATTATCACGTATCGAAACTTGAGTTAGAACCGCTGGTTTTTTTCAATCGTCGGATATGGGTTGCGCAGGTATGGGTAAGAATCAGAGCAAGCTCAACTTATTTTGGCGTTCATCTTCGGGCTTGCAGAGCGTTTAGCCTGACCATTTTAACCTGGACATAGTTAGGAGTTTCTATTCCGGCAAGCAGCCTTGAAAAGCAAATTCAACTGCTTCACTGCGCTTTCACTTGGGCCTTATGCAAAAGTTCTCCAAACACTTCAAATCAACAAACGACGGAGCCTTCTCTTGAGTACCCACTGGTCATCAACCCCACTAATATGTCCTTGTCAACTCAGAATCTAGAACTTCTTGAGGTGATATGGTATTTCGAGAACCTCAGAAAAAAAGGTTTTTTGATCATAATCCAACAGTATAATGCCTAAGAGAGATTCTGCCTCACGTAATTCTACCAATAACCGATTTTTCTTGGTCAAGTTGACTGCGTTTTCTCCGGGCGTGAGGAAGATCGATACTTCAGTTGTGCTCAGCACAGGTGACGGGAGGCCGATGTTGGGTATTTGTTATTGTTGAAAATTTCCATGGCTCGTTCAATCCGGCTACATGCAAAGTAGCGTATATCCAAAAAATGAAATTAAAAAAGTTGTATTTCAATTCCTCTTAGCAGTTTTTGCAACTAGTGCCATGCTCCTTAGTTGCACCAAGGTCTTATTCGGACAGGCTCTCGATATTTAAAAATTTTTCAGCTTAAAGCCTTTTTTTTTCTTTTTCAGGCCCTATCCCGAAATAAAAATTTTTTTCACAAAAATGTATTTCATATTAAAAAAAATGCATCTTGCATTTAGATTTGAGACCGAAATAGTGGCTTAAAAAAAGCCAAGCTCATCTTGATTTTAAGGATATGAACAACGAATCAGAAATTTCAAGCTACCGCATTTTCAAAGGACAGCTGATTGAAGTTCCCAAATATGGAGGTACAATCGTCAAAAACTTGAATCAGTATGCTTGTTGCCTTAAACGAGATTTTAAATTATTTGAGAAATCGAGGGAATCTATTGTTCTACCTTTCCTTGATGGAATTTCGGGTGTGTTTTTTACAAGAAAATGGGCATTCCTGGGCAACCACGAAATTCAAGCCAGGAACAATTGTACCCTAGTGGTGACCTCAGTTTTTGCTTCAGGAATAATTATGCAACAAAACCACCCTTGGTTGAACTTCAACTCAGAGCGGTACATCAAATTTTTTAGAGAGCTTAAACGACTATGGTATGGATATTTTTTAAGTGATCCGGTTAAGAGAAAACACATCGCTGTCAGCCAGCATCAGAGATATCACCCAAAAAACTCACCTAAACACTTAACCCATGTCACTAACCATTGAGAAGTACATTTCTATAATGAACTATAAGCAGGAGAAGGATTTTATCATACACTCGTACTCGCTTAACTATCTCGACTCTGTTCAGGTTTACTCCAAGAGGTTTTTCGATTTGCTGCTTTGCGTTCTTTTTCTGTTGACTGTCGGCTGGTGGATTTTCATTATTATTTCCATTTGCATCGTTGTGGACTCGCGCGGACCGGTGATATTCAGGCAATTGAGACATGGTAGAAACAATCGACCTTTCTATTGCTATAAGTTCAGGACGATGAAATTTGATCCTACCACAAAATTCTACCAAGCTCAGAGAAATGATCCTAGAATTACGCGAGTAGGGTATTACTTGCGGGCAACAAGCATGGATGAGCTGCCGCAAATTTTCAATATTTTGCTGGGTGAAATGTCAATTGTCGGTCCAAGACCTCATGCGATTCCTATGAACCGAGTTTATTCTGAAAAAATTCCATGGTTTATGTGTAGGCATGTGGTAAAACCAGGGATAACTGGCTTAGCTCAAGCAAAAGGATTTCGTGGAGAAATCAGAACCCAAAGAGACATTAATTGTCGTCTTACCTATGATTTGTTTTATATTAAGAATTGGAGCTTGCTATTTGACTTTAGAATAATCCTTATGACGATAAAGTGCCTGTTGTTCAACAATAAGAATGCTTACTGATTTTGTAGCAGTTTTTAAATCGAACTTGAGATAATTCATTCTTTTTGCCTTTTCCTAATTCGGATTTTGCAGGGTAATCGAGTTTCCTGTCCCGAACACCAAAAAGAACCATGGCACTGGCGAAGCTTTGGTTCTTTTTATGGTCTGTGCTTCCGGCTATTCAGCGGTAATGGATTGATTATCTGAGGGTAGTTAAACCACGAACGGAAGGGAGATGGATGCAAACGTCCTCTTTCCTAAAAAAATAGAGTTTACTATCCTAGAATGGTAGATCAAAGGATCCGAGTCTGAGGTGGCAGTAAACAGAAGTTTTATATTGCGGTTTGAAACTTCTCATTTATACTGCAGTGTATATATTTTACCGTCAAAACTACAAATGTATAACTCCTGATTTTGGTCGATGCCAAAGGAGGAAATATTAAATCCGGCTTTCAACAGTTCTCTATTTAATGGGCTTTCGGGATTACTGTTGTCTAAACTCCAAATCCGTCCAGTAGCGAAATCAGCATAGATATACTGGCCCTCCAGTTGGTTTAAGGTGGCCCCACGGTACACAAAGCCACCGGTAACCGACACTCCTTCGGATCTGCCATACTCCCAGATTGGCAACTCCAAACCGGTTTCGTTGCAATCGGATTTGAAGCAGTTGGTGCCTTCCATGGTGTTCCAGCCATAATTCCCGCCTTTGATGATGATGTCAATCTCCTCGTAGCTGTTTTGTCCTACATCAGCTGTCCAGAGCTGGCCGTTTTTGGGGTCAAAGCTGAATCTCCATGGATTACGGAGTCCATAGGCGTAGATTTCTGGTCGCGCTCCTCCGGCACCATTGACGAAGGGATTGTCCGACGGAATACCATAGTTTTTGGCTCCCTCGCTGGTGTTCACGTCGATGCGGAGAATACTACCCAACAGGGTGCGCAAGTTTTGGCCATGACCCTGTGGATCTCCTCCGCTACCACCGTCGCCTACCGCGATATACAGGAAGCCGTCTGGGCCAAAGGAAAGCTGTCCGCCATTGTGATTGGAATAGGGTTGCTCAAACTCCAGAATGACCAGTTCGCTCGTTGGATCGGCTTTGTTCGGGTCAGACGCGGATACTTTAAATCTCGAAATGACAGTTCTGTTTGGATTGGCTGCGGTGTAGTTGACGAAGAAGTAGCCATTCGTTTTATACTGCGGATGAAACGCCAAACCCAGTAGCCCTTGTTCATTGCCCCCGTCATTCACTTTGCTTTCTATATCGAGAAAGGTGGCTTTTTCGACCACCTGCGTCTCATTTTTGAAAACAGCGATAACCCCGCGTTGCTCGACGACAAAAAGCCTGTCGCTTCCATCTCCAGCATGCTGAAGATCAACAGGTCTATTGAAAGACAGCTGTGGAAAAGCCACGGAAAGTTGGAGGTCCGTTGGGAGAGAAGGATCTGCCGGATCATTTTGAGCGCAGGCGGCCAATGAGGCAATCAAAAAAAGGAGTATAAAGGGGGAAGGGAGGCGTGAATTCATATCGATTAAGGATTATTCTGTGAGAGAATCTCGTTTTCGGACCGAATCCATTTAAGGGTAATCTCCCAAACGGCAAAGCGCCCTAACGTATATTTTCTTTTACGGCATAATAACGATGCTGGTTAAATCCTCAATCGACCTTGGGCAGATTATGACAGAATAGAGCTGCAGGAAAATCCAGATTCTATTATGCTATCTCAGGCATACCGTCGCTGCCAAATAGATCATTTCTCCGGGTGATTTGTTATCAATTTTCAGTGCGACATCGATGCGCTTATTTGGTTCGATTTCAGATCCTTTCAACTCCATTTCTGCCAGTTTCCACGCCTCTTGAAATTGTCTGTCCGTTTCTGCAGCTTCTTCATTTTTTCCCTGAGCCATCAGGGCGACGGTCAAGCCGGATAGCGCAAAGCCGTTTTTTGGCCAGTTATCGAGATCCTCGCGGTAGGCTTGTTCCGCATTTGCAAAGTCGCCAGTCTCGAGGAAGAGGTTGCCGAGAATATGCCGTACAGAAAAGAACCAGTCGGGCGGTTCATTGTAATTAAGATTATCTTCAATATGAATTGCTTCGGCAAGCAATTTCTTGGCTGCAGCATCCTTTCCCTCATTCGTCAATATTTTTGCCTCCAATACGTTGGAAGCAATTTGGCAAACCTCTGTCACCTTGTTGATTCCCCAGTTCATTTGATCCGCGATTGTAGAATCCTTGCCCAAGATCTCAAGTTGCTGCAACTGGAGCTTTGCTTTGTCATTTTCGCCTTGCTGGGCCAGCGCCATTCCTTGGGCATAGTGCCAGATTGCCCTCGGATAGATCAGGTCGTCTGCGGGCTGGGGTAGCGATCTGATTTTTTCCCATTGGGCAAATTTTATAAGGATGTGGTAGGGGATGGTCATGTAGTGTTGTACCATTTCGAACCCCGGTTCGTGCGTGTAGGCTGGATCGACTAAGCTGGCTGTTTTGAACGACGCCTCGATCGAACGGGAAGCTCGCCCCTCAAAAGCGGCCGTAGCCGCGAGAAAGTGGTAGTTGTGGGTAAAGTACATCTGCGGATAGTACCCCTGCGCTTTGCACTCGGCGATGTAGGTGCTATCTGCAAGTACCGCTTTTTCGTTTGCGATGGAGCCTTCGTGATAGTCCCCCGTATTGATGTAGATGTGTGAAGGCATGTGGACGAGATGGCCTGCTGAGGGTACCAGATCCTTCAGTCTTTCCGATACTTGAAGCGCTTGATCAAGCTTTCCGCTTGCTTCCGTGGCATGGAGATATAGGTGGTTGGCCAGTGGGTTTTCAGGATCTATGGCAATGACGCGTTCCAAAAGAGCGACGAGCCCGGGAGTCCAGGGGCGCGGGGATCCACCTCGCTTTTCGTAGAAGTCCCACGGGTGGAGATTCATGACAGATTCTGCGTAAAGGGTGGCCACGAAGGAATTTTCGGGAAATTCCTCGTGAGCTTCACGCATTGCGTCTGAGAAGGCTTGATCGTCGCAAGTGGTGGAGGAAGAGGGAAATTTGATAGCGATGGCATCGATCACAGCTCGTTCCCAGGCACTGGCTTGTTCACTCAATCGAACGGCTTCTGCGACCGCATCGCGGATTTCATTGATCGTTCCCATGTTTGACGAAGAGTTGAAATTGGGTCCGAGCACATAGGCAATGCCCCAATATCCCATCGCAAAATCGGGATCGAGGCGGACAGCTTCCCTAAAGGAGCGTTCTGCCTCCGCATGGTTGAAGTTATTCGCCATGATGACTCCCTGATTGAAAAACGTCTGGGCATCAGGTGATTTGGTGGTTACATTTACTTGGTACTCCCCGATATTTTTGAGTAAAGGAGCCTGAAATGTTTGGGGCTTCGGTTTGCAGGCGGTAAAAAATACGCAGCAAATCAAGATGAAAAATACTGTTTTCATGAGCTTGAGGATGGAAGGATTGGGTGCTGAAAAAAATCGATGTAAGCCTAAAACTAGCTCCCAATTAGGCGCTATACCGATGACACGGCTGCGTAAGATGAAACCTGCCGCTCTATATTTTGATGGCGGAGACTCAAAACAACTCTGTCAAAGAAAGAAATTTTGTTGAAAAATAAAAGTGGAGAGAGGGCTTAAGATTTTATATATCAGTAAAATAGGAAACGATTCCTATGAAAGTCACTTCTCTCTTCGCCAATATTTAGTCGCTGTTGACCTGAAAAAGGGCCTACTGCGCTAGGAGCTTAGCTTGATGCCCAAGCGCTCATGCCACTGCGGTAGCGTTTCGTAGATTTTGTCCAACGCCAGCATTTGATCCGTCGTCAGAGGCGTGTTTTTTGATCGGCAGATCGGTAGGATGGGCACGCCTCGCTTTTGCAGAAAGTATTTTGCGCTGGTGGGGTAGCCCTGAGAAATGATGGAGTCGGCTCTGGTGAGCTCAGACTGAAGCCACTCGACGTCGGCTTGTTTTGCTGGATCGCTCGCGTTGGCACACATCCAGGAGAATAGTTCAGGGTAGAGATTTCCAGCGATGCATGACATGCCGCGAGCTCCCATCTGTAGCGAATACATCGTATTTGGTGTATGGGCGTCATAAAATTCCAGAGGACTGTCGTCGGTGATAGCCAGTTTTTCTTCGATTTTGTCGAGATCCAGCGAGGTGTCTTTATGGTAGATAAAACGCTTTGATGAAATCATAAAGCGCATGACTTCAGGTGTGATAATTCTTTTGTAGGGAGAGGGGCATTCGTAGGTGCCCAATGGGATGTTTCCCGTAAGGCTCAGGAACTTTTCAAGATTGCTGATTAAAGTGGTATCGTCCTCGTTTTTCGCAGCAAAGTGACTGGTAATCAAGATCACGGCGTCGACACCGGTTTCATACATCCTTTTGGTAAAATCCGCCTTTTCCTCAATCGTATCTCCAAAAGAACCCGTAGCCACCACCGGCACTTTGCCTTTCACTTGATTGACCACATGGCGAGCCAATGCCAGACGCTCGTCATTGTCGAGATGATACATTTCGCTGCTCAAGCAGTTCGCAAAAAAGCCTTTTGCACCACATGCAAGGTAAAAATCAGTGAGCTGCGTCAAGGCCGCAAAATCAATCTTCAAATTTGAGTCGAAGGGAGTGAGCATCACCGGCACAAATTTCTTTTCGCTGTCTTTCAAGATGTCGGCATTCGGTTTCAATTTTGGCTGGGGCAGCACCGCAGAGAGCAACTCTTGATTGAGTCCCATCAAGGCGCTGAGGGACAGCGTACCAATTGAGAGTTTTTTCAAAAAAATCCTGCGTGTGTAGTGGTCGAATGTATTCATAGGGGGTTGGGATTCTTGCAACGGCGGGTCACAAAGGAGACGGAGTATGGGTTTTACTATTGGGTGAGTTTCTGGCGACGCTCCATTACTTCTCTCCAGGTGGTCAGGATGATGCCCTTTTCTTCGATAAAGGCCTTTAGGTCAGCAGATACCATAGCATCCAGGTCTGCCTGTCTTGATCGGCCCGAACCAGAGATGGTATCGAAATTTTCGTTGTGCGTCGTGCTGTGAACAATGATCATGGCCAAGCCGGGCTGCATCTTGTCGAGGATCCGCTTGAACTGCTCGACTTTGTATTGTGCGTGCTCTTCTGGGGTATAATTTGATTTTTCTGGCTTCCAGTCCCCGCTGATGCTATGGAGATCATCCAAGACCGGCAGTCCCAGTGCCCAGATTTGCTCGCCGATTGCGGTAGTCTGGCTCAGGAGGGCGGGTTTGGGAAGAGCCATGCCCTCGGTATATTTTCCCTCGGCTTTCAGTTTTTTCACAACTGGCGCGAGCTGACTTTCCTCCAAGAGCACATTGTTGCCTCCCGGAAACATCACCGGAATCTCGTATTCGGCTCCCAGTTGGATGTATTTTTTCAGAAATTCCGGGTGTGCAAAGACCGTCCCCATGTGGGAATCCAGGTGAGTAGGGCGGATGCCCATGCTGAGAGCACGGTCGATTTGGGCTTTGAGCTCGATGTAGACCTCCTCCGGACTGGCATGTGCGACGACTTGTTCGACCGTATGCCAAAATGAGCCTTCGGGATCGTGGAGTCCTGGAACCTGGCTTTTGCCCGCCAGCGGTTCCCATCGATAGCCTTTCCACTCCGAGGTCAATACCAAGTGCAGGCCTGCATCGATCGGTCCCTTGTCCTTGCTTTCCCGCATAAAAGTCCCCGCCCAGGGACAGGGCATCATGACGCTGCAGGAGGTTGCGATACCACCGGCAAGGGACTGAAAAGTGCCCTTATTGGACTCCAGGGACATTCCGGCATCGTCTACGTGGAAGATGACGACTTTTTTATCCTTTGGCCAGCCGAGCTTCTCCGCGTAGGTCTGCGCCTGGAGCGAAGATGCAGTCAAAGCTAAGGCAAGCACCGAGAGCAAAGCGCGCAGGGATAAAGGGGGCTGAATGCCGGTTTTCATGGGGCAAGTCGGTTAAAATTTCTTTGAGGGATACGTATTGAATACTGGAAAACTGGGCAAATAGGCTAATCTCGGGGTGCGAAAAGTGAAAAAAGAGATTGATAGGAGGGATTTGAACCTCAATATAGCCCGGTCGAACGGAGGAGATTTAGATCTTCTTGAACTTTTTGACCCAATTGGTCATGATATCAATGACGTCGGAAAAAGTGAGCGCAGTTATCTCTTTTGGATCGTAACCTTCCCCTCCGATCATCTGGTTATAATACATCAGAAACTCATTGAAGGCAGAGAAAATAAGCTTGTGTCTGGGAACTGCCTTCCGCTGGCCTTGGGACTTTATCCAGTCTCGAATGGCTTTGATGATCAATTCGGGGTCGTTCTGGTGCGACTTTATGTCATTGCCGGATATGTCGGAGAGGAATGTCTTGTAACGGTGCTCTTCTTTTTCCAAGATCAGAAACCGCTTGGTTCCATATTCTGGGATGCCTGAATATCTAAGTCCAAAATCGATTCCCATTTCAAATGCCATGTTGAGACGCGCAGCTGCGTCAGTGGCAAGCGGGTCAATCCGCGAAAGATCATGGATGGAGAGGGGAGAGGCAACCATCAAGTCTTTGATTTTGAGAATTCTCACCTGCCCAGAATCGGAAGTTTCGGCGATTTTTGGCTTGAATCCGAGATAGATCAGAACAAAAAATATCCCCTTCAACAAAGGATAAAACTCGTTGTCAAAGGGGCAATTGATGAATACATTTTTGGTGTCCATCATTCCATCTTTTCAATGGAAATATCTCCAACTTTGGGGTGGACGTAAACTTTGCTGACATTTTTTAGCTCGTGGATAGCCTTCATGGCAGCCTCTTGACTGGATGCGGTCTGGATTGTTTTCTTAGAACCTTCCCGCTTGATTACCCAGCCTTCACTCATCTCTACTACGTGCACATGGTCTTTATGGAATTCAATCGATTCCATAAATTTTTTCTTCAAATCACCACTTATGTCTTTGGTACTCATTGCGATCAACGTTTGAAAATGAATATACGGATTTTGCTGCGTATGTAGATATAGAACGCTTGGGTGATTATTTCAGCCTCGCGCTTGGGCACAAAAAAACCACAGCCGTTACAGCTGTGGTTTTTTACCTTCAGTGCAGGGATGCTTATTTTCTCGCAATCGCTGCTTTGGCAGCCTTCACGATATTCTCCGCATTCAGGCCGTATTTTTCCAAGAGTTGAGTAGGAGTGCCAGACTCGCCAAAGCTGTCATTGACACCTACATACTCTAAAGGAGCTGGATTGTGGCGGATCAGCGTCTGAGCGATGCTGTCACCCAAGCCTCCGTTGATCTGATGCTCTTCGGCAGACACGGCACAGCCAGTCTTCTTCACAGATTCCAAGATCGCTTCCTCGTCCAAGGGTTTGATGGTGTGGATGTTGATCACTTCGGCGGAGATGCCTTCCTCGCGAAGCATGGCTTCAGCTACAACAGCTTCCCAAACCAGGTGGCCGGTAGCGAAGATGGTCACGTCCTTGCCGTCGATCATCTTCCAGGCTTTGCCAATCTCAAACTTCTGATCTTTTGGAGTGAAGATAGGCCAGCTTGGGCGACCAAATCTCAGGTAAACAGGACCTTCGTGCTCGGCGATTGCCAGAGTAGCTGCCTTGGTCTGGTTGTAGTCGCATGGATTGATCACCGTCATGTGAGGGAGCATCTTCATCATGCCGAGGTCTTCTAGGATCTGGTGCGTGGCCCCGTCTTCACCCAAAGTCAAACCGGCGTGTGATGCGCAGATCTTGACGTTTTTGTTGGAATAAGCTACGGATTGACGGATTTGGTCATAGACGCGTCCGGTAGCGAAGTTGGCGAATGTACCTGCGAATGGAATCTTGCCGCCCAGTGCCAAGCCTGCCGATAGGCCGATCATGTTTGCCTCAGCAATGCCGGTCTGGAAGAAACGCTCAGGAAATTCCTTTTGGAAGTCTCCCATCTTCAGGGAGCCGATGAGGTCAGCACAAAGCCCGACGACATCTGGGTTTTTTCTTCCTGCTTCCAGGAAGCCGTCACCGAAGCCGGAGCGGGTATCTTTCTTTTCTGTATAGGTGAATTTTAAGTCTAAGCTCATGATAAAGTCTTTTGGAAGGAGGAATTAATAGTCGCCAAGGGTTTCTTCAAGTTGGCCCAAGGCATTGGCCAGTTGCTCGTCATTGGGAGGGGAGCCGTGCCACTTGTGTGTGCCTACCATGAAGTCCACGCCATAGCCCATTTGGGTATAGAGTAGATTCATCACCGGTTTGCCTTTTCCGGCTAGGGATTTGGCAGTTTCGAGACCTTCCAACACCGACTTCATGTCGTTTCCTTCTTTGATTTCATTGACTTCCCAGCCAAAAGCTTCCCATTTTGCTCGGAGATTTTTGAGATCCAAGATCTTGGATACCGGCCCATCGATCTGCTGGCCGTTGTAGTCGATCGTCGCGATGATATTGTCCATCTTATGGTGTGCAGCATACATTGCGGCTTCCCATACCTGGCCTTCCTGAAGTTCACCGTCACCCATCATAACATAGACCAGACGGTCATCCTTGTCGATCTTCTTGGCTTCTGCGACTCCAATAGCTACAGAAAGTCCCTGACCCAAGGATCCTGATGCTACACGGATACCAGGAAGATGCTCATGCGTAGCCGGGTGACCCTGAAGCCTGGAGTTCAGTTTTCTGAAAGTCTTCAGCTCTTCCACAGGGAAATAGCCACTGCGTGCGAGCACAGAGTACCATCCAGCAGAGAGGTGGCCATTGGAGAGGAAAAAGAGATCTTCGCCCTTGCCATCCATCTTGAAGTCGGGATTGTGGTGAAGCTGGTCAAAGTACAGTGCGACAAAGAATTCGGCGCAGCCGAGTGGCGCACCTGGGTGGCCGGACTGCACCGCATGCACCATGCGCAACACGTCCCTGCGGAGCTGTGTCGCGACTTTTTGGAGTTGTTCGATTGGTTGTTTTTCCATTAGGTCGGTTTATTTTAGGATTTGAGCAGTATGGTTTTTGGATTCGACTTTTTGGATGATCTCTGTGATTTTGCCCGCTTCGTCGATGACAAAGGTGGTGCGGATCGTTCCCATGTAGGTTTTTCCAAAGGTCGTTTTTTCACCCCACACTCCATACAAGTTTTGGACTTGCTGCTCCGGATCGGAGATGAGTGAAAAGGGCAAAGACTGTTTTTTGATAAAGTTACGGTGTGATTTTTCGCTGTCAGAACTCACCCCGAGCACGATATACCCGGCTTTGAGCAAGGCTTCGTGATTATCCCTCAGGTTGCAACTTTGTGTGGTGCAAGTGGGGGTGTTGTCTTTTGGATAAAAGTAAAGGACCACCTTTTTGCCGCGCAGGGAGGAGAGTTTCACCAGGTTGTCGTTTTCATCTTTGGCTTCAAAATCGGGGGCCATCTGGCCAACTTCTAATGACATTTTACTTCTCTTTAGTTTAAAAACTCAGGCAATCGTCCCTTTCCATTCGGCGACATTTCCCGCCATGTCGGTCACCCTGAGGACAGCGGCTCCGCGAAGGACTTCTCCGTCGAGCGTTTCCGACCAAATCACGGCTTGTTTATGCTCGTACCGCATCAGCACCCACTTGCCATCCACAAATGCTTCGAAGCTTTTGATGCCGGATAGATTGTCCTTAATGGTAAACCTCATCCCTTGGGAATTGGCGCGGATCAAGTTGATGCTCGGTTTCACGTCGTCTACGGCGAGGACAAAACTACCAAAATTTCTGGTTTTGAAGCGGATTTGTCCACCTTCCCAGTCTCCTCCTGCAAAGGATCTTGAACCATTTGGCGAGCGGAGATAAACGTGAGTTTTACCTTTATTTCCAGTATACCCGCTTACATCCCAGGTGACCTCGATCGGATTCCAGAGGTATTCGGTGGTTTCCTGCAATCTGAGGACAGGATTTGAAGAGGATCCTGAAAAACCAACACGCAGGTACAGATCTTCCAATAGACTGTTATCGTCCGTTCGGACGGTGAGTCTGTCGGTGGCGTGCAGGTGCTCTTTTCCCAAAGGGAAATGGCCGAAAAGCTCAGGGTCGAGAATCTCTGAACAGAGGTCAACTTTAGAAGGGACGCCAAATCGCAAATCCCACAAATACGTTCGAGTCTGGGCGTCTTGGTAGGCAGGGAGGATCTCATAGACGGTATTTCCTATGAAAAACTTCGCCAAGCCACCCTTGTCGGTCTGTGCTACACGGATCTTCATATGATGGTTGTAGTAGCTAGTTTGCGCTTTGGCGGGTGCTACACCATCTGAAATAGTAGAATCCAAATCAGTGCCGGTCAAAGTCAGGTTTACCAAACGAGCGTTGCTATAGGCGTCGGAAAGTTTGATCTGAATCGTTTCCTTTTGGCCGGATTCTACGACAAACACACCCGTCCCCGGCGTTTTTGGAGAGATATAGTCAAACTTTAGATTCGGTTGGAAATAGAGTTTGGTAAAGCGATTGAGATGGGTATGCAGCAGAAATTGCCTGGAGTAATTGAAGTCTACCTTGTCAATCTTCAACGTGTATTGGATTCCACTATCACTAGAAACCTCAAATTTCGGAAATCCGTTTTGATTGTTCGCACCGTCCAGCTTGTCGTAGCTTTGGATTTCCAGACCGACTTTCCCTGTGACTTTGATTGTCTCTGGGACCCGATAACTCGCTCCACTGAGTACAGGAGTGATTTCCAGACGTTGGAATTTCCCGTTGACTCGGCTATCAATCTCCAGCGGGACGATGGCGATCTTTTGCGGAGTAGGAGGGATATTGTCCAAAATCTCGGTAAAACCCGCCAATAGTGGATCCATCGCACGGTCCAAGCTGTCTCGAATTTCGAAGTGTAGGTGAGGGCCACCAGAGCTTCCGGTGTTGCCGCCGTTTGCTATTAGCTCGCCTTTTTTTACGCTGAGTTCTCCAGGGTTTGGAAAAACCTCCAGCTCATTTGCCTTAGCCTCGTAGAGCTTCTGTCGCATCCAAGCCTGAAGCTTTGGGTTGAAATTCCTCAAGTGACCGTACAGCGTAATGTTACCGTTGGGATGCTTGAGATAGATCACGTTACCGTAGCCGAAAGAGGAAATTTTGATTCGATGAACCCATCCGTCTGCCGCTGCATAGATTGGTTCGCCCTCACTTCCGCCAAACTTGTAGTCCAATCCTGTGTGAAAGTGGTTGGGTCTAAGTTCGGAAAAGTTGCCGGATAGAAAGTTCCTGCCACCCGGTTTCACGGGAGAGCGGAAATACCCTTTTTGGATTTCTTGCGAAAAACCTCCAAATGTCGTACTGAGACCGAGAATTAGTACTAGGGAGAAAAGCTTAATTAACTCCAATACTTTAAAGATTGCTTCACTGCGATCGCAAAGACTGACAAGTGGGACAGACTTACTTAACTTCAAAATCCAGCATTTTTTCTTTTCCAATAAATCCTGTCAGGCGATCGCCAATCTCCACCGGACCCACTCCGGCAGGAGTACCTGTATAGATCAGATCTCCTTTTTTTAGGGTGAAAAATTGGGAGACGTAGGAGATGATCGTGGCAAAGTCGAAAAGCATTAGGCTGGTGTTTCCTTTTTGCTTTAGCTCGCCGTTGATTTCGAGTTGAAAATCAATGTTTTTCAGATCTGCAAAATCAGAGGTAGACTTAAAGTCTCCGATTGGAGCGGAGGAGTTGAATGCCTTGGCTATTTCCCACGGGAGACCTTTGGCTTTGCACTGATCCTGCAGATCACGAGCAGTGAAGTCGATTCCGAGCCCGATTTCTTCGAAATAGCGATGTGCGAACTGAGGCTGTATGTACTTCCCTTCTTTGGAAATCTTTAACACCAACTCAAGTTCATGGTGGATATTTTTAGAGAAGTCTGGGTAATAAAAAGGTGAGCCGTTTTTGAGAAGTGCCGTGTCCGGCTTGAGGAATACGACCGGTTTTCCGGGTTTTTCGTTTTTGAGTTCCTCGATATGGGCCGCATAATTCCGACCGATGCAAATGATTTTCATAGGGAAATTCTGAATTCAGGAGCTTGAATTTCAAACGAAATTCAAACGTTATTTTCGCCCGTGAAATTAATCCTATTTGCCGCATCGAGGTAATTTTTCGAGGAAAAATCAGGCAATGGCATGAAAATCCGCAAGCCGACAAGATCAAAGTTATGCTACACCAGCTTAGGTCGCTCCCGAATCCAAAAACCGAAGTGTTGAGCAAACAAAGAACACCTACATTTCATCCCTGGACAATTTCGGCGAGACGAAGCGTTGATTGGACTTCAATTTTCTAATTCTGTAAAGATCGGATAGTGGTCTGAGGCTTGGTAGAGGTCGTTTTTTAGTACTTGGATGACGGGATCATCTTTCTCTAAAAATGGATTCCAGACCTGTCCTTTTAGGATGTTGATTCCCTTGCTGACCAGGATGTGGTCAATGAGGACGTTAAACTCATCACCGGTAATGCGATCCCTGTATTTTCCCGAATAAGGAGACCAGCCGTACGCATTGAGTTTGGGTTTGGGCAGAACAGATCGTAGTATCCATTCAGGCGTCCAAGTGTCGCCCAGAAGGAGTTCAACAGCACTTTTTGAAAATCTGTTTTCGTAGAAATCTAACTCAAATCCATCATTGATGTCGCCCATAACTATTACATCCTGGCCCTTGGCAAGGTACTGATCACAGCGCTCCCGAATGTGCATGCATTCGCCGAAAAGCCTCAGCCGATCTCTTTGCGACAGTTGCTCAAACCGTGCATAGTCCACCTTGTCAAAAATGCCTTTTGACTTGGTGTGGGCAATAATCACTCGGGAAAAAAGTTGGTCATCCATACCCAAGATGCTCAGTTCGAGTGGTGGTCGGTAGTGTTTGTACTGCTCCTTAATCATCCGATTGGTCGTGTCCATCAAGAAAGGTTGGTTAAAGCGTTCTCCATCGCGAGTCTCGGGAGTGAAGAGGACTTTGATTTTAGAATGATCGTAGAGTGCAGCGAGCTCTTGCTGACCCGAAGATGGGAAGCCATGTACGGCCGAGTAGGTGTGGCCGGGAAGAAATACGTCAGCCCAATCTACGAGCTGGCCGGAGCTGGTTTTAGCTCCACTGACCAGTGTGTTTGGTCCTTCGACCACACCCAAAAAATCCACTTGGAGTGCCTGTACGATCGCGGCGAGTGAACGACTCTTTTTACCTTCCTTGCCCGTGGTGATGGGGGATCCGTCGGTTTCGAAAAGGTTTCGCATCCACTCCATGTTATAAACGGCGAGTCGTAGTTTCATAAAAAAAGGCTTTTGAAGTAAAACAGTAAAGGAAGTTACCATTTTACTTTAAAAGCCTCTGTATCAGACTGGTGTTTTTAGAGTTTGATGTAGATTTTTCTGCGATCCATCCACCATCCAATTAGCCAAATTAGGAGCATGTAACTGAGTGAGAAAAAGAAAGAGGCAGTTTTTGGGCTTAGCCAGCTGGTGAACAGACCCTCATAGTACAGGTTTCGCAGATTTGAATCACCAAAGGGAATCAACATGAAAATATCCACCACAATCCAGGCAAGTACGTATAGCGCCAGCGTATTTTTTCCGAAAACTTCGAAGAAATAAGTCCAGCTTTTCTGATTTCGGACTTCGATCACAAAGATCAGCACGGCAAGGATCAAGAGATCCCATCCTATCGTCAGCAATACATAGGAGCTAGTCCAAAGCTTTTTGTTGATTGGCAACACCAGATCCCAAGCATACGCTGCAGCGATGAGGATAACGCCGCCGAGTAGGAGGATCTGTACCGTCTTGACGTTATTGCCTTTTTTCTGAATCATTTTACCCACCAAATAGCCACCAATTACATTGACAATAGAAGGGAGCGTACTCAGGAGACCTTCTGGATCGAAGGGGATTCCTTCGCCGGTATATAGTCTTTCGGCTCCGATCAGCGCCAAGTCAAGTTTGGTCGCCGCATTGGTTTCGAGAAGGTATTGCGCGCCGGCATCTCCAAAAAAGTGAAGGATCGCCCAATAAAGCAGCAAAGCGGCTACGCTGAATATCCAACCTAATTTTTCGCCGCCCCAGTAAAGGATAATCGCTGCGAAGAAGTAACAGAGCGCGATACGCTGTAAGACACCAAGTAAACGGACTTCAAAGGGGTTTTTCCAAATCACCTCTCCGGCCTCATTCAAGTCATAGAAAGGGAAGGCATTTAGCAGCCATCCGACTAGGAAGATGAGTAGGGTTCGCTTGATGATTTTTCGATAAAAAATTCCCGCAGGCATTTCGTTGAGTTTTTTCATCGCAAAACTCATCGCATTGCCGACCACAAACAGGAACGTGGGAAACACCAAGTCGGTAGGAGTGAAGCCATGCCAGGAGGCGTGAGTAAGCGGCCCAAACATGTCGCTCCAATTGCCAGGGGAATTTACAATAATCATGAAAGCAAGCGTGATGCCTCGGAACACATCAAGGGCGAGATACCGGTTGCTCATGACTTTTGCCTGTTGATCAATTGTCATTGGGTGGTTTTTAAGAGGTAAGGAAAATCAAAGTAAATCTTTCCCGGAATATTCGGGAATGGTAACTATAAAGGGTGCAAACTCTCAAAAAGGACTAGCTGGAAGGCAGAAAAATTCTCATTTGCAAAAATCACTAAAAATTCCTGCGACCGATGGTTAGGGTGCAAGAAACGAAATGGTTAAATTCAGTTGATTTTAAGGTGTTGATTTTTAACCTTTTAAATTTTTATGGATATGAAAAAGGTATCGTATTTACTGGGCTTTCTGACTATTATCACTTTTTCGGTTGATTTCATTATTGGTGACCGGGCACAAAGTTGGAATACTATTCCCAAGGAAAACTTAGTGGACGAAAGCTATACAGTTTTCGTTAAAGACAAACTTTCTTCTAGACTCTTGATTAGAGCCTATGCGAGGTCCAAAGGGATAGATGTATCAGAAAGTCAAATTTTTGTCGAAGGGGCCTATGGCTTTGTCGCTGATCTTAACGAACAACAAATTGATGCGCTGAAAGGGTGGTTTTATTGGTTGAGAGCGTTTACAGACGTTAGGCAGATACGACCCAATTTCAGAATTCAATCTACTCGGGCCAGAATGCAGTCTGATCCGATTCCGCAAAGCACCCGGGCAAGGATGCAGTCTGACTATGACGTTAGCTATCAAACTTCTAACGGTGTTATATTTGTTGGAGGTCCAGAAATACCTCCGAATTTAAACAGGAAGGTATGGGTCATTGACACCGGAATAGACAGCAGCCATCCGGATTTAGCTGCTCAAGTGGTGTTGGGAGGGCAATTTGCCAAATCATTTGTTCAGTCTGAGCCGAACCCCTATGAGGATGGTAATGGGCACGGGACGTTTAGCGCCGGTCTCATTGGTGCCAAATCCACCGACCCGACCGACGAATTTGTACGGATGAACGGCGTAGCGCCTGGAGCCAAGCTAGTCTCTGTAAAAGTCTTAAATAATGAAGGAGAAGGGTCCTGGGGTACCGTATTACTGGGGCTAAGCCATGCTTTGATTAATTCGAGTCCCGGTGATATTATTTCTCTCAGCTTGGGAGGTGATTTTCCCGAGGCTTGTGATTTTTTTAACCGTTCTTGGTTCAAGAATTTTAGACTTTCGGTAAAAAACAAAGGAGTGTTGGTTGTAATGTCTGCAGGAAATCTGGGCGAGGATATGCCAGGTCCAGGACAGTCCTCTACCATAAACTTTCCCGGATGTTTGACCGGAGAAAATTTTATTGCTGTTGGCTCTATTTCTGTTTCAGGAGAGTTGAACTCTGTCGTTGAGTTTTCCAATTTTTCCTATATGGCTATGCCAGCGATAGACTATGTTGCACCTGGCAAAGGTATTTTTTCAACTACCAAAGATCAGGTTTACGAGATCAGAAGTGGTACATCGGCATCTGCGGCGATCGTTTCCGGAATCATTTATGCAAGAGGGGGTCTGCCACTCTCTAATGAGACTATCCGCGGAATCGGTACCGATGAAACTGATTATCCGGTTGCAAAAGTAAAATTACAGGAATAGAGTTTAGCCGATTTTCATATTGGGAAAAGCCGTTTTGAACAGAGGTGTCCACGATTGAATTGTTATTTTGTCAGATGATAAAAACTGATGGTTTGTTCGAAATGGCCTATCGGGAAAGTGGCACCGGAATAACCGCCAAGCTCTCTTCACCGGTTTCTGTGACGGATTGCACGGCAAAGAAGTAGTTGTCTTTGGAATAAGGCAGGGTCAAAGTCGTCTCGGTGGTGAAAAACTTTTTCTCCCACATCGAATCCGAAGTCTCGCGCATCAGGACGTAGTACCCTTTCACTTTGCCGATGGCAGGTGACTTCCAGAGCAAGGTGGAGTTGTTGCTTAAGCCACGCACGTCGATCTTGACTTCTTCTGGCACGCCAGCGGAATTGGCCAGCGATGAAGCCGAGGCAAGATTGACCGCGGCCACCTTTCGCAGGTATTCAAAATCCATGAATTCCGGCAGATCACCGTACTGAATTCCATTTTCCATCCTGACATTTTCATGCTGATGGTAGAAGTTTTCGTTCATCTCCGAAACTCGGATTGCCGTAAAGCCATTTCGAAGAAAAGGAGTTTGGTCGCCACCTCGCAGGAATCGGTCACTTCGATAGATAAGCTTGACCTCCATCTGATCGACGTAGCGCTCGCCCACCTCTTTCATGTATCGGGCTAGTTGGCGGGATTTGCTATCGTTGTCGGCATTGATTCCCCGGCGTAGGTTAGCCTGCTGTTCTGTCTCTGAGAGCGGGATAGTTTCTGAAAAAATCCTGACTTTGGTGTTGTCACTGATATTGGTCTCCGACGAATTGCTGTTGCCGACGATGTCGTTGTTGAGTACCCCGGCGATGTTCCAACCTTCTGCTTTGGCTTTGTCGGCGAGGTAGGTAGCACCTTTGAGGCCTTGCTCTTCACCAGTGAAAGCCACAAAAAGGATTGTCGCCGAAAACTCCCTCTTGGCCATGATTCTTGCCAATTCGATCACGACTGCGACACCGCTGCCGTCGTCGTTCGCTCCGGGAGCACCGCCCTCGGCATCCATTACATCTTTATTTCGGGAATCCAAATGCCCCGAGACAATGAAAATCCGATTGTCGCTTGGATCGGTTCCTTTCAGCGTAGCGATCACATTGGCGACTTTTGAATCGACCAAAACGCGGCGCTCGTCGGCAGGAGTGACAAAATCGGCGATTTCAGCGGTCATTCGACCGGCGGAGGTTTTTGCAAAAGTGTTGAATTTGCTCAATACATAGCGCTGAGCTGCGGGCATTCCGTTTTTCTCATCGACACTCAGCGTGTGTCTGGAGTTGAAGGCAGATAGGTCGTCGATGTACTTTTTCAGAGAATCCGAAGAAACTTCAGAGACCAGTTGTTGAATTTCAGGGTTGCGGTGAACGACGGTTTGAGCTTGCGAGCTCAAAGCCAAGAGGCAAAGAAAAAGGGCGAATAAAGTTTTGCGCATAGTAGTTTGGTTTTAACCTTAACCCTAAATTTATCCGAATCCGATTTAACCCAAGCATCTTTTATATGAACAGCTTCGCACTGCCCCAAACGGGGACGTATCCGTCATTTTACCATACCTACATTTCAAAACTTTCGGAAGAAAACTATCAGGAATTGATCCTTTCGCAGGTCTCCGAGATTCGAGATTTGTTTCGATCCAAAGAGGAAGGTTGGGACACAACTGCCTACGAACCCGGCAAGTGGACACCCAAGGAAGTACTCGGCCATATTGCCGATACGGATCGGGTGATGACTTTTCGGGCGCTGTGTTTTTCCCGAGGAGATCAAAATGCGCTTCCGGGGTTTGACCAAGATCCCTATGTGCTCAATGCCAAATACAATCATGTGCCCACCGAGGTACTTTTGGCGGATTTCGAAGCGGAAAGAACTGCCTTGGCGACTTTGGTGAGGACGCTGAATGAAAACGTACTGGACAATATCGGCACGGCCAACGGCAACCTGATTTCGCCGAGATCCTTGTTTTGGATCATTCCGGGACACTTTATTCATCATTTGAATATTCTAAAGGAAAGATATTAAGCCATGAACCTACCCATTGCCATCATTGATGCCTTTACGGACAAGCCATTCGCTGGCAATCCGGCTGCGGTTTGTCTGCTCGATCATTCCCTCACTGCAACCCAGATGCAGGCTATCGCCATGGAGATGAATCTTAGTGAAACGGCTTTTGTCGAGCGTACTGCCGAACACGGCGTCTTTTCACTCCGATGGTTTACGCCGACTGTGGAAATAGACTTGTGCGGACATGCAACCTTGGCCTCAGCTTTCTGGATGAAGGAGTCTGGTTGGGCTTCTGATTCGAAAGTCTTTCGATTCCAAACTCGAAGTGGAGAACTCTGTGTTAAAAATATTGACAGTCAGCTTACGATGGATTTTCCTTTGATACCGACATATACCGATACGCATCCTAGATTTAGTTCAGAGCTTTTTGGCAAGAAGATCGTCCAGGCGGCGCAGTTGAGTCGAAACTGGATTTTTGAGTTGGAATGTGAAAAGGCAGTTCGTGAGTTTGATCCGGATTTTGTTGAGATCGCTAAGCACAGCGATTTGGGATTTGTGATCACCGCCAAGGGGGACGGGAAGTACGATATGGTAAGCCGTTTTTTCGGCCCAAATGTCGGAATCAACGAAGATCCGGTGACTGGATTTGCCCACTGCGCTTTGGTGGACTATTGGAATCAAAAGACCGGAGAAACTCAGTTTAAAGCCTATCAGGCAAGTAAACGTGGTGGCGAGCTTTTCCTCGAAAAACATGACGATCGAGTCCTAATCACCGGCAAAGCGGTTAAAGTGTTGGTGGGAACGCTAGAAATATCCTAGGCCATGGAATTAAAAAGATCTTTTAGAGTACACCCGGTCCGAAAAGTATTCAAGCGGATCACTGACTACTGGTTGAATGACGCGAGTTTTGTGGTGCTGTTGGTGGCATTGGTATTTACCGTTTTTGTGTTGCCGATTTTGATTGACTATGGCCACGTCAAGATGCTTTTTGTCAACATGGTGTTTATCTTTTTGTTCTTTACAGGCATCTGGGCTTCGGATAATAGACTATTGATCACACTCACGACGGTTTTGTTCTTGTGTCAATTGGTGCTGCGTATTGTGCGATTTAGTGATTTGCCTGTTGAGTTTTACCTGCAAGAAAGAATCATAGGCTTGCTGAATATGGTCGTCTTCATCTTCCTGAATATTCGCTTGCTTTTCAGGAATTATGAGATCAACCTTTTTCGGATCATCGGGGCGATCAATGTCTATTTGCTGGTTGCTATCCTCGGCGCATTTGCCTTGGAAGTGATTCAGATCAGTGTTGGTTCTTCGATTTCGGGTATCTCAGTAGATATACCGATCAAGGAATTGACCGGTGTGGATCAGGATTTTTCCACCTACATCTACTTCAGTTTGGTGTCCCTGACCACCGTGGGATATGGAGATTATCTGCCGGTAAACATTATGTCGAAAATGCTGGCCGTGTTCCTTTCGACCACGGGAATTCTATATCCAGCCGTTGTGATCGCCAAATTGGTCGGTTCTAGTAACGCCGAAAAATAATAGGAACTTCCATTCCTGTAAATCCGACCCCAGAATTCACATTTACTCCTTACTTTTTGAATAAACTTATAGACCACACCTGATGAAGAAAATTTACCTGAGTATGCTGTTGCTCCTGTGCTATGGACTAGCCTGGGCACAAACCGAAACAACCACGTCCCGAAAGATTCCAGTGGAAACCAAGGTGGAAACCACCGCTGAAGTGACGATCAAAGGCAAGCGAGTTCCTTACAAAGCCACCGCAGGCACTCAGCCTGTTTGGGATGAAAAAGGAGAGCCGATTGCCTCACTTTTCTACACCTTCTACGAAAGAACTGACGTATCTGACAAGACCAAGCGCCCGTTGGTCATCAGTTTCAATGGTGGCCCTGGATCGGCGTCTATCTGGATGCACTTGGCCTACACCGGGCCGGTGATCTTAAACATCGACGACGAAGGCTATCCAGTTCAACCTTATGGGACCAAAGCCAATCCTCATTCGATCCTCGACGTGGCCGACATTGTCTACATAGATCCGGTAAATACGGGATATTCACGAATTGTGAAAGAAGATACGCCACGGGCTACTTTCTTCGGGATCAATTCCGATATCAAATACCTAGCGGACTGGGTCAATACCTTTGTGACGCGTGCCAACCGATGGGCCTCGCCAAAATACCTGATCGGTGAAAGCTACGGCACCACCCGAGTGGCTGGTATCGTGGCACAGTTGCAAGATGCGCATTGGATGTATTTCAACGGAGTAATCCTCGTGTCTCCGACTGACATGGGAATCGAGCGTGAAGGTCCGGTGAAGATGGCCAACTATTGGCCGTACTATGCTGCTACCGCTTGGTACCACAAGGCTTTGCCGGCAGACTTGCAGAGCAAAGATCTGGACGAGTTATTGGCGATCGTGGAGCCGTTTGCGCTGAATGAAGTGCTTCCGGCCATGTCCAAAGGTGGCATGCTAACCGATGCCGAGCGGGATGCGATAGCTACCAAGATGGCCTACTATTCAGGCTTGAGTAAGGAATCCATCCTTGACTACAACCTGATGGTTCCTACCAGCTTTTTCTGGAAAGAGCTGCTAAGAGAGCGTGACGGCATGACGATCGGTCGATTGGATAGCCGTTACAAAGGATTTGACCGCATGGAAGGTGGAGATCGCTATGACTTTGATCCGGCGCTGACGAGCTGGAATCATGCTTTCGCTCCGTCATTTCAAATCTATGCCAAAAACACGTTGAAGTTCAACACTGACCTGACCTACAATCTCTTCGGCCCGGTACATCCATGGGACCGAAGTAATGAAAATACCGGAAATGATCTGGGAACAGCCATGCGTCAGAATCCATATTTGCATCTGATGGTGCAATCGGGGTATTTCGACGGAGGCACAGACTACTTCAATGCGAAGTACAGCACCTGGCACATCGATCCAACAGGTAAGATGAAAAACCGCATTGACTTCAAAGCCTATCGCTCAGGACACATGATGTACCTGAGAGCCGAGGATTTGGCGACTTCAAACGAGGACATTCGGGTATTTATCCAGAAGTCCACCGTGGCACCCGGTCAGCCTGCAATGAACAAGTAATCGAAGTAGGACTGGTCATTACCACTAGAAAAGCCTGGGAGAAATTCCGGGCATTTTTATTGCCGTGGTTGGTGTCCTTCCGGACCGATTTAGTTCGACCCTTTTGGGATGAGTTTTCGAAATTCTATCCTAGGATTTTTAATCCTTTTTTCTCGTCAATCGAGTCAGGTTAGGATCCTCACGATATCTCCTCAGTATTACTCCAGATGGCTATTACGGATTCCTAGGAGCGGACTCACCCTCTCCCAGACTGCTGTCGATCTGCGGTTTCACGTCAATAACCACTCTTTTGTAGCGAGTGAGGGCAGGAGAACCTTGATCGGTGACTTCCAGGATTATATGCAGCTCGCCCAGTCTTGGTGCTTCTGGAATTACAAAATGAGCATTTGCTGAGTCGGCATTTTCGAGCTGCAGGGGAGTTGCAGTACGTCCGTCGGTCAAGGTGTAATCGCCGGGTTCTCCGTAGTAAAACCATCTGTAGGTCATTTGATCTCCGTCTGGATCCGTAGTACCCTGAGCATTTAATTCGATGCGGTCGCCTACTCTCGCATCCAGATTTTCCGGAGTGTTCAGTTGTATTACAGGTGGGTGGTTTGCGTCATCGTAGTCTTTGATCGTCCAATCCATCCGGGCTTCGAAGTCATTTTGAAAAGCTTCTCTCCAGCGGTAGATAGTGGCTTTGTTGCTCAAGTGCCACTCTCCATCGAATCCAAGCACTTCATCTCTTGCATCAGTCCACAAAGGGCGAGTTTCCGGCTCAGAAAACCAGCTTTCCGTTCTGGGTTGGTAGAATTCATAGCGACCGCCCCAATTTCCGTAGTCCGGGCGCTCTGGATTTTCCATACCGGTGTGGATCAGATGCATGAAACTCGGAGAATCTCCTTCCATCAAAAATTCCATGTGGGGGTATTCGGCTCCCAAGGGACCTTTGCTGCGGATATGCTCGTCCAGCCAGGGATTGTCCACGATTTCAAAATTTCCTCCTGCGAATCTGCCATGAAACTTATCACCGCTGATCCCAGACCAGGTGGCGAAATGATACGCACCATAGGCATGAATTCCGGGGCTGGCAATGTAGAAGAGCTCAGGAAATGTCTTTCTCAACCACGGCCCACTATCATCCTGATCTGAAATGGTGTACACACGCAGCTTCGCTACAAACCTCTCCAATTCAGCAGGTGTGCGGGTTTCCTTTACTTTCCAAAGGGCTTGGGCGAGGCAGTTGGGCCCACCCCAGACCAGTACCCAAACAGGACGCGGATCGTCTTTGTCCACGGACTGGATGATAAGTTCGGATCCTTCGGAGTCCATTCCTTCTCCCACAGCTTCCATTCCGAATTTTGGAATACCTTCCTTAAGCACAGATCTGAAATAGTCAGCGGTTGGATATCCTTTTTCATGCTTTTCCAGGTTTGCGTGGATGGTATCATAAGCGGAGAGGATTTCCCTGATTCTCCAAGCTGCGATTTTATTCCGCTGATGGGTTGACGTCGTGGCGATGAGACCTTCTGTGTCCCATTGGTTGGAGTAAGTAAGGTAACGAACCAAAGACATTGCGTCGTCTGGTTCATTTTCTATGTCCGTGAGGACAATTATTCTTTCCTTATTTACACTGTTTTGGGCGAATAGTTCAATCTGCATAAAAACTAAAACTCCAATAAGTACTAAGGTGTATTTGATTTTTTGATCCATGGGTCAGTTTATTTTATTGTAATAATCACTCGTCTATATCTGGTCAAAGCGGGACTTCCATTGTCTGTGACCTCACAGATCACATGGATCGTTTGTCCGGTTTTTGCGTCTTTAGGCACGGTCAGGTCGGCGTCTTGCTCATTTGGATGCTGGATCGAAACCTCGCCTTTGTAGGAGCCCGGATCGCGATACTGCCACCAATGATAGCTAAGCCCATCGCCATCTGGGTCATGGGAGCCTGCTGCACTTAGTTTTACATTAGCTCCTGGTTTTAGCAGCATGTCCTCGTCGTGGGCCAGCTTGACGACGGGCTCATGATTTGCCTCCGCAAAAGACTTGACCGTCCAGTCTGCTCTTGCCGCAAAGTCATTTTGCATGGCCGCAGTCCAGCGCCAAAGCGGTTCCAGATAGTCCGTAAGTTTCTGGTCGTTGGGTATTTCTTCCTTTAGCCGCTCTCTTCCCCAGGCAGAGTCGCCATACCATCTTCCTTCAGGGTAGGAATAAGTGGAATCCAACACCGGATCCAGCCAGGTGTTTTCGCGAACTTTCACGTATCTACCTCCCCAGCCTCCAAAGTCCGGCGATTCCATGCTCCGCAATCCGGTAGGTACGGTATGGAGAAAAGCAGGTGAATCTCCCTCTGACCTGAAATCGCCTTTGTCGAATCCTTTATCACCTTCTTTGTGGGCTGGATACATGGACAAAAGTGGCCCATGCCCCTCCAGGATATTTTCGTTCATCCAGTCCGCCGCAAGGTATTTCTGCTCAGCTTCCGGCAAATACTTTTTCCAATGATAAAAGATGGCGATGAACTGATCAGAAATGATCGTAGGGATATTGTATTTGCCCCAGACCGGGCGAATGTATTTCTGATAGGTGTCGTCTTGCTCCCAGATGAAATAGAAACGGATTTTGCCTGCGACCGCCGCCATTTTTTCAGGATGATCTTCCGCTATCGTTTTCAATGCCCGCGCAATGGTATTAGTCCCACCCCAAGCCTGAATCCAGATTGGCCGATCGTCGGATTCGTCCAGCAGTACTTTTACGATGTGCTGGGAACCAGCCGTGATTTTTTCCATCTCACCTTCTGTCTCCACATTTCCGAGAAAAGTGCGAGCGCTGAGGAATTCTGCAGAAGGGTAGTCCGGGTCATGCTTGAGAAGGTTGGGCTGCACTTTTGCGTAAGCATTCAAGTAGGGCACAGCCCAGTCGTCACCGGCCCATTTGTGACCATGCCAGTGGTATTGGGAGCTTGAGGTAATGATCCCCTCAATATCCCATTCGTTCGCGTACAGTAGAAACCGCACCAGGGAGCATTCATCGTCGATCTCTCCATCGCTGGTGACGATCACCCTTGGTTTTTCCGCTTTTTGCTGCGCAAAGACATTCGTGTCAAGCGTGCCAATTAGCAGCACTAGGAACAGGGATTTTGGGGAAAAGTTTAGAGGGTTCATCGATTGATAGTTTGCTATAAAGCAGTTCTTTGGAGATCTAGTTTGCGTTTACGGAGACGATCACTCTGGTATATCGTGTTAGTGCCGGACTACCATTGTCGGTCACCGCACAGATCAAATGAATAGTTCCAATGCCATGGGGCACTACAAAAGAAGCCTGAGCCTGATCTGCGTTTGTCAACTTTACCTGCTCGCCGACATTAGGGAAAGTGCTGGGTTCGGTATGCACATACCAATGGTAGCTGAGTTTGTCCCCGTCTGGATCTTTGCTTCCGGCTAGGCTGAGTTTGATGGTTTCACCGGGTTTTGCCACTGGGTTGAGCTTGCTTTTAGTCCGCACTAAAGGCGGATGGTTGGCTTCTTCATAGGACTTCACGCTCCAGTCTGCCCGAGCTGCAAAATCATTTTGCATGGCATCTGACCAGCGCCACATTGGTTTGAAATAAGTATTGCGCTGTTCCGCAGTGGAGGTGCTTCCTTCGCGCAAACTTGCTCTGCCCCAGCCGTTGCTACCGTACCATCTGCCTTCCGGATATTCATATCCAGAGACCGGCACCGAGTCCAGCCAGGTGTTGTCGCGAACTTTCACAAATCTTCCGCCCCAACCTCCATAGTTTGGTGATTCCAAGCTTCTCAGGCCTGTGGGAATGGTATGTAAAAAAGCCGGAGAATCTCCTTCTGAGCGGAAATCGCCGTTTTCCATCGCAGGATAAAGTGCTGCCAAAGCGCCGTGGTTTTCAAGAATATTTGCTTTCATCCATGGCCCTTCAAAATACGGCAGCATTTCTTTTGGCTGAACTTGAGCCCATCGGTAAGCAATCGCTTCAAACTGATCCGAGATGATGGTCGGAATATTATATTTCCCCCAATGCGGACGGATGTATTCCTGATAAGTCACGTCCTGCTCCCAAATCAAATACAGACGCATCTTTCCGGCTACGTATTCCATCTTTTCAGGATGGCTTTCTTCAATAGTTTTCAAAGCTCGCGCAATGGTATTGGTGCCACCCCAGGCTTGAATCCAGATGGGGCGATCATCTGTTTCATCGAGAAGTACCTTGACGATCAGCTCTGATCCCGGAGTGATTTCAGTCATCTCGCCCTCTGTTTTAACATTGCCCAGCAGGGTTCTTTCCCGCAAAAAAGCTGGGCTTGGAAAATCTGGATCATGCTTGACCAGATTTGGATAGTCCTTTGCGTAAGCGTCCAGATAAGGATCGATCCAATCATCTCCAGGCCAATTATGTCCATGCCAATGGTATTGAGAACTGGAAGTGATAATTCCATCCACATCCCATTCATTGGCATAAAACAGAAAGCGGACAATGGAACATTGATCGTCAATTTCTCCATCGCTGGTGACTAGGATTCGGGTCTTGTCGGATTTCTTTTTTTGAGCCATCCCTTCGGTAAAACCAAGTAGGAGCAGGGAAAAAATCAAAAGCGATATGTTGGGTAGGTATTTCATGGAATGGAGGTTCGGTTTGGGTGTTTGTTTAGCCAATTACTTTTTTCCAGCCTTCATAGTAGTCGGCTACATTTGCTGAGTTTTCTCCTGGTAAGGTGCTAATGGATTCTTGATTAAAGGATTTGAGCTGCTCTAAACTTTCATATACTCTGACATTCAGCCCTGCCAAATACGCCGCGCCCAATGCGGACACATCAGCGATGGCTATGTTGGTGACTTTGCGTTGGAGTAGGTCGGCAAGGAACTGCACCACAAACTTGTTAGAGGTGATGCCGCCATCTATCTTGATTTCGGTCAAGGGAGTGCCGGAATCGGCCTCCATGGCAACAATCACATCTTTGATCTGAAAAGGAACAGACTCCACCGCGGCACGGATCAGATGGTTTTTGGAAGTCTCGAAAGACAATCCTTCAATCGTGGCCTTGCGATTCATGTCCCAGTGCGGGGCTCCCAAGCCCGAGAAAGCCGGTACGATATACACGCCGCCGTTGTCGGAGAGGGAAAGGCATATTTGCTCCAATTCCGACGCATTTTCAAACAGGCCCAGTTGGTTTTTTACCCATTCGATCGTGGCGCCCGCGGAGACGATTATCCCTTCGAGCGCATAGTCCACACGATCTTCAGTACTCCAACAGATGGTCGTGACCATTCCATTTTGGGAGGTCTTGGGTTCCTTTCCGATATTCATCAGGATGGAGCTCCCGGTTCCCAGTGTGGCTTTGGCACTACCCGGTTCAAAACAAGCTTCCCCAAATGCCGCTGCGTGTGAGTCACCGATCAAAGCTGAGATGCTGATTGGATGATCCAGCAGTCCTTCGAGATTCGTGTCACCGAAGTGGAAAGAAGAGGGCTTTAATTCCGGCAGCTTGAGTTTTGACAGGCCAAAATCAGCCAACAATTCTCCATCCCAGCGCAGTTCTTTCAGGTTGAAAAACAGCGTTCTGGAAGCGTTGGTGTAGTCTGTCAGATAGGATTGACCCTTGGTTAATTTAAAGAGAAGCCAAGTGTCGACGGTACCAAAGTACGCTTCTCCCTTGTCGATCGCGTCCCTGACCTTAGGTTCATTTTCGTAAAGCCAGATTACCTTGGTGCCTGAGAAATAGGGATCGATGATCAAGCCCGTTTTCTCGTTGATTTTTCTGCCAAAGCCTTCTTTCTCCAAGCGTTCACAGACTGCTACTGATCGCTTGCATTGCCACACGATGGCAGGGTGCAGGGGCTTGCCTGTCTCGTCCCAGATGACGAAGGTTTCCCGCTGATTGGAGATGCCGCAGGCCTTGATCTGTGCCAAATCACCTCCGTTGGCTGCAAAGCCGTCTAGGCACTTGCGCACGGAAGTCAAGACGTTTTGGTAGATCTCTTCCGGGTCTTGCTCCACCCGGTTTCCATCCAGATAGACGCTCTTCAGCGGCTCGGTGGTCTTGTGGACCGACTTTCCGCCCTCGTCGAAAAGGATGGTTTTGGTGCTGGAGGTTCCCTGGTCTATGGCTAAAATGTAGGACATGTCGTATGCTGTTTTCCGAGTCGGGTTGAAGGTTGTTACTCGCTTTTTTGATTGGACTTGTCGATGATCACCGCAAGCAGGATCACGATTCCTTTGATGACTTGCTGCCAAAAAGGGGAGACGTTGAGGAGGATGAGTCCATTGTTCAATACGCCGATGATGACTGCTCCGAGGACTGTGCCGAGGATGGTACCCCTGCCGCCGGACAGGGAAGTGCCACCGATCACGACAGCCGCGATAGCGTCCAGTTCATAGCTAATACCGGCATTGGGTTGTGCCGAGTCCAGTCGGGCTGTCACCAAGACTCCGCCGACTGCGGCCAATAGTCCTGCGATGGAATAAACCCAGATCTTGACCTTGGAGATGGGGATCCCGGAGAGGCGCGCGGCATTTTCGTTTCCTCCGATGGCATAGATATAGCGTCCAAACTTGGTCTTGCCGGTCAGTACGACTGCAATGAAGACGACCAGCCCGGAAATCCAAACCGGCATGGGGATTCCCAAAAACCAGCCGGTACCCAAGAATCCAAAACTTTCTCCCAACCCTGTAATCGGGTGACCTTTGGTCCAGAGCATGGTGAATCCCCGCGCCATGGTGAGCATCGCCAGCGTAGCGACAAATGGAGGGACCTTGAATTTGGTGACGGCATATCCGTTGACCCATCCCAGGCCGCCGCCCACAAGCAAACCGGCCAACACGGCTCCCAGCACGGTAAATCCGATAAAGAGATTGGCGGAGGGGATGCTGATGCCAGACCTCAGCAGTCCGGCAGTTACCGCTCCGCAAAATGCCAGGATAGAACCTACGGAGAGGTCGATTCCCGCAGTCAGTACCACCAGCGTCATACCCACAGAGATGCAGACGTTGACGGAAATCTGCCTCATGACGTTCCAGAAATTGTCCGCGGTCATGAAGTTTTCCGTCGTGATGGCCAAGCACAAGCACAGGACGAATAGAGCTATGAGGGACTGAAACTGGGCAATATTTAGGTTTTTCTTAAGAGCGATCATGGGTGTTGGATTTCGGGAATACAGGCATTCATGATGTTGTTTTCGGTGGCTTCTTCACTGCTGAATTCGGCGGTGATCTGTCCCTCGGACATGACCAGGATGCGGTCTGAGATCGCCAGGATTTCGGGGATTTCGGAGGATATGACCAGGATGGAGATTCCTTCGGAGCTCAAGCGGGAGATCAGGTCGTAGATTTCGCTTTTGGCATTGACGTCGATGCCCCGGGTAGGCTCATCGAGCATGAGGACTTTCGGGTTGCGCTCGATCCACTTGCCAAGGATGACTTTTTGCTGGTTGCCTCCGCTGAGTTTGTTGATGGCTTGATCGGCTCCCGATGATTTGATTTTCAGGGAGGAGACGTGTTTTTTGTAAAGCTGGGAGTGAAGCCGGTCGCTGAGAAAGCCCAGCTTACTGACCTTTTCCAAGACCGTGAGACTCAGGTTTTTTTCCACCGACATGCCGGGTACAATCCCGTCCTTCTTTCGGTCTTCCGGTACCAAAGCCATCCCGGCTTCGATCGCCTGAATGGGATTTTTGAACTTGCAGTCCCTGCCGTCCAGTGTCAGGCTTCCGTCCAAGGTTTTGGAATGGAGTCCAAAAAGGCTTTCGCAAAGTTCGGTTCGTCCGGCACCCATGAGTCCATAGATACCCAACACTTCCCCCTTGCAGAGTTCGAAGCTGATGTCTTTCAGAAGAGGTCGGGCGCTGTTTTCCGGGTTAGCCAGACTGAGGTTTCTCACCTCCAACATCTTGTCGTCGGAACAGTTTTTCGTAGTCTTCTTCGTTATCTTGACCTCTCGTCCAGCCATCATGTTGATCAGCTGAGGGCGGGATATTTGGGACACAGGTCCTTCGCCGACGATCTTTCCGTCCCGGAGTACGACAAAGTCATCTGCGAGTGCGAAGAGTTCGTCCAGCTTGTGGGAGATATAGACGATGGCTTTTCCTTCAGCTTTGAGTTTTTTGATGATTTCAAAGAGCACCTCGACTTCGCTTTCGCCGATGGCCGAAGTGGGTTCGTCCATGAATACCACCTCGGATTCGACCAGCAGGGCTTTGGCGATCTCCACGATTTGCTGTTGACCTACTTTCAGACTTCCCACCAAAGCAGTGGGCTCCACGTCCAGCTTCAATCTTTCAAGGAGAACTTTTGTCTTTTGGATCATTTGTCCTTTGTCCAAAAAGCCGAAAACATTGGGCAATTCCCGTCCAAGGAAGATATTCTGGGCGACGGAGAGGTAGGGGATCAGGTTCAACTCCTGATGGATGATCGCGATGCCCAAGTCCTGCGCGTCCTTGGGACGGGAGAATTTGACTTCGTTTTCCCTGAAAAGAATCTGGCCCTCGTAGTCGGTATAAACTCCGGACATGATCTTGAGCAAGGTCGATTTCCCGGCACCATTTTCCCCGATCAGGGCTGTCACTTTGCCTCCCTCGAGACGGAGATTGACCTCACTGAGTGCGGTCACGCCGGAAAACTTTTTGGTGATCTGCTTTACTTCCAAGAGTGCCGCCATACTAGGGATTGATCTTGAGAGTGAAAGGAATGACTTCGAGCGCCTCTAGGTTCAGGTGCGCTTGGTTGAGCTCCATTGCGCCTTCAAAGCTGACCTGGTCTCCGGTTTTCAAGGCAGATCTGAAAGCAGGAACGATGTCTTGTCGGATTTTGGCGTTGATCTCTTCCGATATCGTGTTGAAGTCGGAGGTGTTTGGATAGTCGTTGATCTTCACGAGTCCGGAGGCGTCACGCAGGGCATTTCCGTAGATGAATTCCGTCTCGATCTCTACGCTTTTGTCCCCAACTTGCAGCAGGACATGGTTTTCGTCCACCGAAGTGACCCTGCCTTCCCCCTTCACCCGGAAGTATCCGATGTTGCCGATGCCGAGTGCATTGCCGCTTTTTTCGAAGGTGGCTGCTGCATCCGACTTAAGGTCGGTGATCAGTTGGAGAAAGTCGGGAGCGTCGCGGTAAACCTCGGATAGCTCTTGGTCCCAGATGCTTTCCACATATTCATGGGCATCAAAGACCTCTTGGTGGTTTTCAGCCTGTCTCTGGTCGAGCGGCTGGATGTATACTGAATTGTAGCCCAGCAGTCCCAAAAGGACAATCCCTACGCCGTATTTGATCGCTTTCTGATTCATTTGCTTCCGTAGGCTTCGTATTGCTGTACATTTTCCTGATTGACCATCTCTACCGTCACGGGTACTTTCTGGGCAAAATCACGCTTGCCTTCAAAATAGGTCTTGGCGTATTCGGCGGCAGTCCGGGCGATCAGTTTGGGAAACTGCATCCCCGTGGCGAGGATCTTTCCTTGGTTGATTGAGGTGATCACATCACTGGCGCCGTCAAAGCCAAAGACCATGACTTGATCGGATTTTCCGGCGGCGACCAAGGCTTGGTAGGCTCCCATGGCCATGCCGTCATTTCCACAGAAAACCCCCTTGATATCTGGATGCACCTGTAAGATGGATTCCATGACTTCCATGGCCTTGTTGCGGTCAAAGTCCGCGTTTTGCTGGGCAACCATCTGCAAATCCGGATAGTTGTCCACTACGGAGTGAAAACCCTTGGATCGGCTCCAGGTATTGTTGTCACCGACCAGGCCGAGGATCTCGACGTATTTTCCGCTTTTGTCCAGCTTTTCCACGAAGTATTTACCGATGGCCACGCATCCGGCATAGCTGTCGGAGAGGATTTGGCTGGTGGCGGCGTCGGTGGCGTTGATTTCCCTATCCATGCAGAACACGGGGATTTCGGCCCGCTTGGCGATCCTCACGTTGGCGATGGAGCCGTCTGCATCGGTGGGATTGAAAAGTATGGCATCGTAGCCGGAAGAGATGGCGTTTTCGAAGTGGTCGGTCTCCAGCGCGGTGTTGTTTTGGGAGTCGAAGATCGTGGCCTCAAATCCCAATTCCGTCGCGCGGTTTGCCGCCGTCTCTGCCAGGACAACAAACCAGGGATTGTTGAGTGTGGAGACGATCACCGCAACCTTTTTCGGGCTATTCGGGTCGGCTCCCTTTTGCTTCTGGCAGCTGGCGCAAATACCGGCAATCAGCAGGAAGAGAAATGGGAAGAAGCTGTTTTTGAAATAGGTCATTTTTGGGTGTTTGGGGTTTATTTCAAAAGCTTCTCTGCCTGGGCTAGAATACCCTCCGGGGAGATTCCATAATGCCCGAAAATTTCTACCTGCGATCCGGTCACGGTGTATTCATCCGGAATTCCCATGATGTGGAATCGGTTACTGGCTCCCTTTTGGAAAAGGTAAGAAGCACAGGCTTCGCCCAAACCACCGTTCACCATGTGTTCTTCCACGGTGATGATGGGTTGGCCTTTGGCTGCCAGCACATCCAACAGCTGGGTGTCAAGCGGCTTGATGGTGTGCATGCTGACCACTTTTGCGCTGATGCCGTGTTTTTCGTCAAGCGCTTTGGCCGCTTTCCAAGCGGGATAAACGGTCTCCCCATTGGCGATGATCGTCAGGTCATCTCCTTCGCGGACAACCCGTGCTTTCCCGAATTCAAACTTTTGGTTTTCCTCAGAAAGAAAAGGCATGGCCTTCTTGCCAAATCTGAGGTAGACAGGCTTGTCTGATTGGCTGGCAAGGCGCACCGCCTGTTCGGCTTCAAAATTGTCCGCCGGTACCACGATGATCAGGTTGTTGATCGCACGCAGGGCGGCAAAGTCGTGAAGGCTGTGGTGTGTCGTGCCCAAAGCCCCGTAGCTCACTCCGGCACTGATCCCGACGAGCTTGACGGGATTGTCGGAGTAGGCGACGTCATTCTTGATTTGTTCCAAAGCGCGTGCAGTCAAAAAGCAGGCAGGGGAGACGGCAAAAGCCTTCTTTCCGGCCGAAGCCAATCCGGCCGCCACACCCACCAAGTTTTGCTCGGCAATGCCGACTTCGACGATTTGCTGGGGGAATTTTTGGCCAAAAGGCACCAGCTTGCCAGAGCCCCGCGAGTCACTTGTCACGGCGACGATATCCCGGTCTTCGGCCGCCAGCTTTTCCAGCGTTTCCGCAAAAATCTCCTGGTTAGCTTTTCCCATCCGGAGATCCATTTCCACTAGTTTGTCCAGTTCCATAGGTTTCAAATTTGTGCTTCGGCAGTGTCCAGTTCGGTCATTGCCAGTTCGTATTGCTCTGGGCTTGGCACGCCATGGTGCCATTTTAGCACGCTTTCCATGTAGCTGATGCCTTTGCCCTTGATGGTATGGGCGATGATGAAGCTGGGTTTTCCGGCTTCAAAAGGACCGTTGTTGAGTGCTGATTCCAGGGCTTGGAGGTCGTGGCCGTCGACTTCTCGCACCGCCCAGCCAAAGGCTTCCAATTTTTCCCGCAGGGAATCAGTATTCATGACTTCTTGATTGGAGCCTGTGATCTGTTGCTTGTTGTTGTCCAGGATGGCGTAGAGATTGTCCAGTTTGTAATGCGCAGCCGAGAGAAATGCCTCCCAGTTGGATCCCTCGGGCATCTCTCCGTCGCCCAGAAGCGTGAAGACCCGATGCGTTTTCCCGTCAAGTTTGGCGGCGATGGCTTCCCCGACACAGATGGGGAGTCCGTGGCCCAAGGCTCCGGTATTTTGCTCCACGCCATTCACTTTCTTGGTGGGATGCCCAATGTAGTGGGATTGGTATTGGCACAGGGTTTCCAGATCCGATTCGGGGAAAAAACCCCGGTCAGCCAAGGTCACAAAGAGCGCTTCGACGCAGTGTCCCTTGCTCTGGATATAGCGGTCCCGGTTGGGATTTTTGAAATCGGCAGGATCGACATTCAGCACCCGATTGTAGAGGACATTCAGCGTGTCCACGCAGGAAAGACTTCCGCCGGTATGGCCGGCCTTGGCTTTATAGATGTATTTGAGAAGGTTTTTTCTCAGCAATACAGACTTTATTTTCAACTCGCTGTCGGTCATCTGAAGGTAGTTTTGATAGCAGCGGACTGCAAGATGGATGTTGTGTTATCCCTGGTGGTGGTAGACTTCCCAGCCCAGGTAGTTTTCAAAGGCCTCTTGAAGCACGGCGGAGGTATGGGAGGCATTCATGACCACGTGATGCTCAAAGCCGTTTTTGCAGATGTGCTTCATCAAACCTTGGAGATCTGGGATTTTGGCCACGGCTCTGTTACCGAAAGTTTTCAGCTCATCGTCAGTCAAAACCCCGTCGCCGACATAGGCTTTCATGATTCCTCTGGTGTCGTCGGTACTGATCCGACCGAAGGTCAAGGGAGAGGCAGGCGTTCGCCCATCGAGTGCCCCGTAGGTGTTTTCCACTCCTACGGTCGTGCCCAGGATAGGCGCATTGCTGATCTCTATGTCTGGGAGAAAAGACTTGGCCCAGTTGCCGCAGTGGAAAAGCACGCACTTTTCGTCGTCGTCCGCATAGTTGTTGTTCCAATCGACCAAGGCACTCGGAGAGCCTGAGGCCAATTGCATGGCGTACATGCTGAGCGTTCCGGTGACATCGACTTCGCAGGCGCTGGGGATCATTCCCTCGCTAAACATGCTGGAGCTGGTGCAGACATTGCATCCGAAATTTTGCTGCAGGGAAGTCCAGCACTGGATGGCGTTGGCATCGAGCTGATTTTCGGTCATGAAATCATTGAGGACCACATCGAGCTTGGCCATCTGGATCAGAGACTCGCTTGGCGTCTTGCCTGTCGAGGCATAGTTGTGGATTTTTTCCAGATGTTCTTTCACTCGCTGATCACCGGGGCCGAGCTTGTTTGCTTTGCCGAGGATTTCGGAGAGATCGCAGGTGACGACGGAAATGCCGTTTTTCTGAAGGATCTTCTCACTGTACCGCACCGTGTTGAAAGCTGTAGGTCTTGCACCAATGGCACCGATGCGCACATTTTTCAGGCCCTTGACCACCCGACAAACTCCCAGGAACTGCTCCAAATCCGCCAGAAAGGATGGATCGGTCGGGTGAACCACATGCTTGGTGGTGATGGAGTATTTGATGCCGTATTGGTAGAGGTTATTGCAGACAGAGATCTTGCCGCACCAGGAGTCTCGGCGGTTTGCCACATTGAGTTTGTTGAGCTCATCCGGATAGCCTTGGATCAGCACCGGCACCTTGAGATCAGCTAGATGGAGGGTGTCGGCCACGCCACGTTCGTCCCCAAAATTGGGAAGGACGACCAATACACCGGCGATATCATCTTTGTGCTTCTTGAATAGATCCGCGCATTTTCTTGCATCAGTATAGGTTTCTACTCCGCCGAGCTTGGTGTCGGTTTCCTCCAGAATGATCACGTTGATGCCTTTTTCACGAAACAGTTTTAAGATGTCCGCGCGGGCTTCAGATACCAGTTTGTCGGGAAAAAAATCCCGGTTGCCTATGATCACTCCCAAGGTGAGGTTTTGCTTTTTCATTGAATGGGTCAGTATGGGGTACTATTTATGTGGTCGGTTTCTCTGCGATGATCAATTCGATCTCGTGCTCCTTAAATACTTCTTTGTGCTTGTTTTCTATCCCTTCGTCCGTGATGATGTAGTCGATCAGAGATAGGGCTCCCAGACTCGCAAAGGCGCTTTTGCCGATCTTGGAAGAGTCGGCAACCAGGTAAGTGGTGTCTGCGGCCTCGATCATGGCTTTCTTGACCACAAGATCGCTGAGGCTGGGATAAGTGAGTCCGGACTTCAGGGATATTCCAGCCGTTGCCAGAAAGAGTTTTTGGACATTGAGACCTTTGAAGAAATCCGCCGCCTTTTGTCCGGTGAGCGAAAGGGTAGGAGCTTTGAATTCTCCGCCTGTCATGATGATGTCGATGTTTGGGTTGGCGCCAAGCATCAGGGCAATATTCAAGGCGTTGGTAATCACCGTCAGTCCTTTGATGTTGACGATCTTCTTGGCGATTTCTGTGGTCGTCGAGCCTGAGTCCAGGATGATGGTATCACCCGGTTGGATGAATTCAAGGCACTTCTGGGCGATGATTTCCTTTTCTCTCAGGTTTTCTTGATGGACGAGTGAGAAATTGCGAACCTTATCTTCTACATCCTTGAGATGGACGCCACCGTGTTCTCGGTTTACCAGTCCATTCTTCTCCAATTTCTCCAAGTCCTGCCGGATGGTCACTTCGGTGACTTTAAAGATCCTTGCAAGGTCGTTGACTTTGGCAGAGCCGTCTTCTTTCAATAGCTCAAGTATCTTTTCTTTTCTTTGTTTGGGAAGCATGTGGATTTTGTTTCTTGATGGAAAACAAAAGTAGCCTATTTCGAAAACTTATGCTTTTCATTGGGTTTGCTTTCGCAATATTTCATTTTGATATACAGCCTTTCGAAAATTATCTTCCCAGGATCGTTTGAATGAAGACTTGGATTGAGCGTTTTGATGTAAAACTTAGCTAGGAGGAGGGGGCTCTACCTCCTAGGGTAGAGCCCTTCCTTCTAAGTCCATGTATTTATTGGTAACCCGGATTTTGGGTAAACTCATCCCGGTTAGTAACCGCGTCCAATTGCGACTGAGGGATAGGACGGATATAGTGGTGTTGACCCACGCTCTTTACGTCCGGATTTAGTGCAGGGACTCTGTCGACAAGCTTGTTGGTTCTTTTCAGATCAAACCATCTCAGTTGCTCCCCGGCAAATTCTCTTGCGCGCTCATCCAAGATGAAGTCGAGCGTAACTTGGTCTGCGGTGATTTTCATTGCATCCGCTTGGCCGGGCTTGGCTGCTCTTGCTCTTACTACATTGATGAAATCTGCCGCAGCCTGAAGGTTGCCAAGGTACATCTGCGCCTCAGCTGCGATCAAATACAATTCTGCAAATCGGATGACATATGCGTCTCTCGCACTCTGAGCTTCATTGGCACTTGATCTGGTGTTGTCCATGTGCTTAGTGAGTGTAGGATAGCGAAGATTGTCACGGACGGTTCCGTTTTGGTTATAGATGTCATTTCTATTATAGACCTGATATTTATGTCCCGCGCTTCCCTTGAAAGCAGATCTGGTGGCTACTACGGCTGTGTCTCCCCGGTGCATTCCGGCTGGGAGGTTGGTGGAGTTGGCATACCATACCTCCATAAATGACCCTTCATATCTATTATCCGCCTCGCTGTATAGGTCTAGCAGTGTTCTGGTGGGCATGTATCTGTTGAACGGTCTGCCATATTCGATGGCTCTGGTGAGTCCGGGCAGGTTGTCGTATTTCATCAGGAAATGCAGGTGACCATTATTACTGCCACGGCCATGTCCAAGGGGATTGGTTTCATTGTTTCGGAGGTCATTCAGAGTAAGATTTTCCGCATAGTTCACCGCGTATACTATTTCGCTATTACGGTTGTTGGCCATAATCCATAGGTCCTTATAGTTCGGTACAAGTTTGTACCCAAAGCCCCCATTGATCACTGCAGTGGCCATATCACTCGCTTCCTTGTACATCTTTCTCGTCAGATAGATGCGGGCGAGAAAAGACATCGCTGCCGGCTTGGTTACTCTTCCGTAATCTGGAGTCGTAGGGGCAAGGTGCTGCACGGCGAAATTCAAGTCTTCGAGAATCTGGGCGTAGAAGGTATCCACCGGAGTTTTATTGGCAGTAGTGATGATCCCTTGGGATTCTTCCAAGGTGAAATGTACCCCTCCCCAAGTCTCCACGATATGATAGTAGTAAAATGCCCTAAGGAACCTCAATTCAGCTTCTCTCTGTAGACGGTTGGCCGGTGTTAATCCTGCGTCGGCGATTCTGTTGATGCCAGCATTCGTCAGGTTCACGGCTGCATATAGCTGCGTCCAAAGTGTAGTGATAGGGGCGTTGGTGCCCTGTAGGTTGGTGTAGGTGGTCAGATCTGGCCACACATCCCCTGCTGCACTCATCCAGATATCGGTCCCCATCTCTGTCATATTGTATGCCTCTTCTTTGCCATACCACCATCTCTGGTAAGAGTATGCAGCATTGACTAAGGACTCAAATCCTTCAGGAGTGGTATAAACGGCCTCTGCAGTTAGACCGCTGGGGTTGTATTCTTCCAACAAGTCTTCACAAGACGTGGTAAGTATCGTGATCGATAAAGCGAGTATGGATAGTAATGATGTATTTTTCATGGTTAAGAGCTTTTGAATGATTTAAAAACCAAGGTTGATTCCGAAGACATAGTTTTTTAACATCGGAAAGCTTTCTCCGCCACCTCTTTCGGGATCGTATTCATCGAGCTTGGAGTTCTTAGTCCAGGTGAAGAGATTGGTGCCGGCGAAATATATTCGCATGTTGCTGACAATCGATTTATCCTTCACTGGTAGCGTATAGCCAAGGGATAAATTTCTCACCCTGAGGTACGATCCGTCTACATAGCCAATGGTGCTCCAATAGAGCGTAGATGAACCGGATACCCCTGCATTTGGTCTTGGATATTCATTCGTTGGGTTTTCAGGAGTCCAATAGTCAATGGCTTTTGAACTATTGCTAAGGTTTGACTGCCTGTCATATCTGCTTAGGAAATTTGGATTGATAGTTTGTCCCCATCTCGCAAATAGATACACACTGAAGTCAAATGCTTTGTAGGTCACTTTGTTGTTCAAACCTCCAAACCAATCGGGTCTATTGTTGCCAGCCAATACGATCCTGTCATTCACCGCATCGATCTTATTGTCTCCATTTTGATCCCTTACCTTGATATCGCCCGGCGCCTGTCCAAAGATTTTTGCTTCATCCGCCTCGGCGGTCTGCCAGATTCCCAATTTTTCATAGTCATAGAAAACCGAAATAGGCTGTCCTACAAACCAACCGTTGCCGATATCATCCACTCCGTCAGTGACCAGAGAGACAATCTCTTCTCTGTTTCTGGTGAAAGTCAATGTGCTTTCCCATAGCAAATTTCCTTTTTCGATGTTGACGGTGTTTATCCCCAATTCAATCCCGCGATTTTGCGTTTTGCCGATGTTTTGGTAGACCTGCTGCACGCCTGTGGTAGGTGGCAATCCTCTAGGAAGGAGCAAGTCGGATGTCTGTGTGTTGTAGATGTCAAGGGTGGCATTGATTCGGTTTTTCCATAATCCCAGGTCAATTCCAAAGTTGGTGGTGGCTGATAGCTCCCATCCTGCATCTGGATTTCCGAGAAGGGGGGAGAATGTAAAGCCCTGGAAACTTGACTCTCCAAATGCCATAGGGATTCTGGTCAAAGTGCTTTGCGTACCATAAGGCTGGATCCCGGAGTTTCCTGCCACACCGTAGCTTGCACGGAGTTTCAATTCACTTATGCCTTCAATGTTTTGCATGAAACCTTCATCTACCATTCGCCATGCCACTGCTGCCGATGGGAAAAATGCCCATTTGTTTCCTTCTGACAATCTCGAAGCTCCATCAGCCCGGTCCGTCAAAGTGATAAGATACTTGCCTTTGAAGCTGTAGTTTAATCTCGCGGCAAAGGACAAAACATTCCATTTTGAATAGCCGCTGTTGATTGAAATATTGTCAGGGGCATTTCCCAGTCCGTAGAACAACTGTCCGGGAAGCAATTGATTTTCGCCTTGCGCCAACACATCATCCCCCTCGCTTTGTACATAGCTACTCAAGGCGGTGATGGTAAAGGAGTGGTCTTTGACCTCTTTTTGATAGTTGAAAACATTGTCCCAATTAAAAAAGCGGCTGTTGGAGGCGGTGTATTGTGCTCTGCTTGTTCCCCCGTTTCTGCTGATGGAATTGGAGGCTTCGAATAGACCAACCCGCGAGTTGCCGATATTTGTCCCAAAGTTGGTGCGGAAACTAAAGCCCTCGAATGGTTTGAGATCCAAATAGACATTGGCGATGACATTGGTGATCTTACCCGTGTTGGAGAAAATGTCCGGCTGCTCATCAGCTAATGGGCTGATGGAAGAGCCTCCAAGAGGATATACGATAAACTCGCCTTCGTCATCATATACGGTCCCAAGGGGAATGATTTTGTTCGCCATGTTCAGCGGGTCTCTGCGATAGCTTTCGTCCCTGTTGGCCACCTGTGACTGTAAACCAGCCTTGATCCAGCTATTGAAGGTATGGTCCACATTGGCTCTGATCGTATAGCGTTTTACCTCGTCGAATTTCAAGATGCCTTTTTCGCCAAAGTAATCGATTGAGGTGTAAACCTTTGTTTTATCACTTCCGGCGTTTACGCCTACGTTATAGTTTTGCTGAGTGCCGTTTTTGAACAGTAGGTCTTGGTAATCAATCCATTCTCCGTTTGCTATGGCGTCCAATTCTTGAGTGTTGAAGATGAGTGGATCATCTGCCTCGGACTTCCATTTTCCCGTGGTTCGGTTTGCTTCTCTCTTGATGGCAACATATTCGTCCCCGTTCATTACTGCTGGATATCGGGAAACTTCCGAGACACCGAAGTAAGAATTGAATGAAACTTTGGGTTTGCCTGCCGCTCCTTTCTTGGTGGAAATAATGACGATGCCATTGGCTCCTTGCCAGCCATATATTGCGGTAGAAGAGGCATCTTTTAGGAATTCCATCGATTCAATGTCATTTGGGTTGATATTGTCGATGTTGCCTGTCTGCACTCCGTCCACTATAAACAAGGGGTTATTGCTTGCACCGATTGATCGGTTTCCTCTAATCCGGATATTGATTCCCGACGAAGAAGATCCGCTTCCTCTGGTGATATCTACACCCGCGACCTTTCCTTGGATGGATTCCAGTGGGTTTTGGGCCGGCACCTGTCTGATGTCTTCATTTTTTAGAGAGGTAACGGCACCCGTCAGGTCTCTTTTCTTCACAGTACCATACCCAATGACGACCACTTCTTCCATGTTGGTGATATCAGGACTGAGCGTGATGTCGACAGTTTTTTGATTGCCTACTTCAGCTTCTTGTGTGATATATCCAATCGAGCTGAATACCAGGGTGGAACCCGTCGCCACTGAAATGGAATATCTTCCATCTGCATTGGTTACTGTACCGGTATTGGTTCCTTTTACCAATATCGTCGCCCCTGGAAGAGGACCGTCGAAATCAGTCGCGTTTACGATCCCCGTTACCTGGGTCGTTTGGGCCGAAATCTTGAAGGATACAAGTGCTAAACAAACTGAAAAGAGCCACAGGAGCCGATTCAGTTTGCCACGTTTCCGTGTAGGTCCCGTTTTAGTAGGATTTTTCTTCATGTTAAATGGGTTTTTGTTAAAGGATAGGGAATCGACAGACAAGCGGTTCCTTTGATAAGTTTCATAAAACAGAAAGTATGTGAAACTAAAACGAAGAAAACAGAAGTTATTTCCGGGATAAATGTAGGTATTAGGAAAAATAATCAAAGAAATATTTCGAAAAAATTTACGAATATTTTCCTTTTGTTTTTCGTTTACTTTCTTTTTGATACATTTGGCCATAGTCTAGCTTGGGGCGAGCGTACCAAATCTTCGGGTGAATGGGTGAAATGTCCTATATAGCGTCAAATAAAAGTCAGGTAAGTAGTATGAAATGGATCAGGATTATTGGTTTGGGAATAATGGGGATAGTCGCAGTGGGTACTTTGCTCAGCTGTGAGGGATCTGAAATAGAGACTTCCAAGCCCAGGGTACTCATCAGTTCTGATATCGGCGGCACAGACCCTGATGATTTCCAATCCATGATCCACCTACTGATGTATGCGGATCAGGTAGAGTTGGAAGGCCTGATATCTTCTCCTTTCGGAGAGGGTAGCAAAAAAGACATCCTGGACATAATCGGGCTCTATGAGCAAGATTACCCTCAACTCCTTGCCCATGCCCCGCAGCTTCCCAGCCCCAATTCCCTGCAGGCTATCACCAAGCAAGGCGAAAAAGAAGCGGCCCCCTTCAAAGGCTATGCTTCTGCGACGGAAGGCTCAGAGTGGATAATCCAATGTGCCAAGAAGAAAAGCGATCAGCCTCTTTGGGTGCTCGTCTGGGGTGGGATCGAGGATGTCGCGCAGGCGCTCCACGATGCTCCTGAGATCAAGGAAAAGATCAGGGTGTATTGGATAGGCGGGCCAAATAAGAAGTGGAGCATCAATGCCTATTCCTATATCGCCGAGCATCATCCGGATCTCTGGATGATCGAGGCCAATGCCACTTATAGGGGCTGGTTTATGGACGAAGATTCTCCCTTGGATGTAAAAGGCGACGCTTTTCACGATAACTACATCCAGGGCCGCGGCGCTATGGGCAAGGACTTTATCAACTACTATAAAGGTGAGATCAAGATGGGAGATACGCCATCGCTGGCCTACCTGCTAAACGGTAATCCTGATGATCCCACTGGCGAAAGCTGGGGAGGAAGTTTTGAAAGGATCGATCGCAGTTCGCGAAATGTATTTGTCGACGGGAGTACTTTGGAGGATACCGTGGCGGCCTACGGCACGATAGAGTGGAGGTTTACCGGCCCGGAATTAAGTGTTTCGGAAGATTCGGTGCTGTTTGAACTCGAAGTCCAAAATCAGATCTGGCCTGGATTCTACTTGGGAGATGGGATCTATGGAGTGAAGTATTCTTCGAAAAAGCCAGAAAAGGGAAGCTATAAGACCAGCAGTGCGATCGCTGAATTGGACGGATTGACTGGGAGCTATGTAAGCATTGATCCTTGGCCAGGGACGCCTTCACCGGATGATTATCCTTTGAGGCCCAATTGGTATAGCGACCGGAAGGATCCGGCACTATTCATTAAAGATCAACAGGGAGCAAAAACTATCTCAAAACATAGGAAGGAGTTTTTGCTCGATTGGGCAGAAAGATGGAAATGGCTCGAGAAGTAACTGAGCTTCCGGTTTTGAGTCGACGTTTATCACGCTTTGTTCACGAATGCCGAAAAATGGAGACACCTGAAAAGTAGAATTTGCTTCCTCAAAAAGCAGAAATTATCAATAGACCCAACACATGAAAAACATCATATTAATAGCAGGGCTGGCCTTTTTTGCCTTTACGTCGACATTTTCTCAGCAGCTGGCATTTCCTACCGCTGAGGGTTATGGCAAGTTTTCCAAAGGCGGTCGTGGGGGGGCAGTGTATGAAGTCACCAACCTGAACGATAGCGGAGAGGGGAGTTTGAGGGCGGCGGTTGATGCCTCCGAACCCAGAACGGTTGTCTTTCGAGTGTCTGGCACCATAGAGCTGGAAAGCGCCCTGCGGATCAAAAACCCCTACATCACTATTGCCGGACAAACGGCGCCGGGAGATGGGATTTGTATCAAAAAGAAACCGTTGGTCATCGAGGCGGATCATGTCATCATCCGCTACCTGAGAGTGAGACTGGGCAATGAATCCGGCGATGACGCTGATGCGGTTTCCAGCAGATATACCAAGCACATCATCTTGGACCATATCTCCGCGAGTTGGAGTGTGGACGAAACCATGTCGATCTACCATTGCGACAGCATCACCGTGCAGTGGAGCATAATCTCCGAAAGCATGCATGATTCAAACCATGTCAAAGGAGCCCATGGCTTTGGGGGTATTTGGGGTTCCAATTTTGGGACCTATCACCACAATCTCCTGGCCCATCACGGCAGCCGAAACCCGCGGATGGCCTCTGGCTCTGGATATACCGACTACAGAAATAACGTCCTTTACAATTGGGGGTATAACAGCACCTATGGCGGGGAAAACAAACAGGGTGACGATCCTCGTTTCACCTTTTCTACCATCAACTTGGTAGGCAATTATTACAAGCCAGGACCTGCCACCCAGGCAGGCGAAAATTCCCACAGAATGGCCAATCCATCGATGCGGAAGGACGTCAGTGATTTTGGCAAGTGGTACGTGGCAGACAATGTGATGATCGGGAATGAGCGTGTGACGGCTGATAATTGGGATGGGGGAGTACAGCCCCAGGGTGGTAAAGAAAATCTGAAATATGTCAAGTTGGAAAAGCCTTGGGAATCAATGCCCATCAATCAGCAGTCGGCAGAAAAGGCATTTGAATTGGTGCTAGCCAATGCCGGTGCTACGCTACCCAAGCGGGATGCAGTCGATACCCGAATCGTCAATGAAACCAAAGGCGGGTTTACCACCTTCGAGGGCGGGACTTATAGAAAGCGGATCACCTTGACCGATACCTCCAAAAAATCGGGAATTATCGACTCCCAAAACGATGTGGGCGGATGGCCTGAACTGAAGAGCGTACCGCCTCCAAAAGACGGCGACCATGATGGGATTCCAGATGCATGGGAAAATGCAAATGGTTTGAACCCCTCAGACCCTTCTGACCGAAACCTCGTCAAAGAGGGATATACCATGTTGGAAACGTATCTCAATTCGATCAAGTAGCTAGAAAGTATTGCATAAATAACTCGGATACTTCGGATCGGAAAACCTGATTAGAAAGTGACCATGACCCAAGAAAGACTGATGAAGAAATGTATAGGCATCTTTAGCTGCATACTGCTGGCTTATTCCATCCCAGTAGATGCCCAAGACAAAGCGATGGTGAATACTTCCAAAAGTCCCTATGCCCAGCAGGTTTCAGTTGATATGGATGCGGTGCACTGGACGGGGGGATTTTGGGGGAGATGGGCAGAAGTCAGCCGGGATACCATGGCCATGAACATGCTTCATGTCTATGAAAATGACACCTTGAGCCATGCCTTTCTCAACTTTGAAATAGCCGCCGGTCTCAAGGAGGGACGGTATCGCGGGGCGCCTTTTCACGACGGGGATTTTTACAAAACTCTCGAAGCGCTCGTGTCGGTATATGCCACCACGGGAGATTCGAGATATTATGAGGAACTGGAGCGGATCATTCCTGTGATCGCGGCGGCACAGCGGAGCGACGGCTACATCCATACCTCGACTTTGATCAAGCAGCGAACCAATCCCGCGGAGGCTGTTGAGTTTCAGGACAGGATGAATTTCGAGACCTATAATATGGGCCACTTGATGACCGCCGCGAGTTTGCATTATAGGATCACTGGCCAGACAAATTTCCTGGACATTGCCATCAAAGCGACGGATTTTCTCCTTGCTTATCATGAAGATGCGACGGCCGAACAAGCCCAAAATGCCATCTGTCCCTCACACTACATGGGAGTGATCGAAATGTATCGCACCACCAGAAATGAGGCTTATCTCGAGCTGGCGGAGAAGATGATAGACATTCGGGGAATGATCTCCGATGGGACAGATCATAACCAAGACCGTATACCGTTTCGCCAGCAGCGCGAGGCAGTGGGACATGCGGTTCGCGCCAATTATCTCTATGCGGGGGTGGCAGACCTCTATGCGGAGACTGGTGAGGATTCGCTCATGATGGCATTGGAGAGCATCTGGGAGGATGTCGTGACCAAGAAACTCTACATCACCGGAGCCACCGGCGCACTGTACGACGGGGTGTCTCCAAATGGAACCACCTACAACCAGCCCATCATCCAGCAGGTGCATCAAGCCTATGGTCAAGCTTACGAGTTGCCCAACATAGCCGCTTACAATGAAACCTGTGCCAACATCGGCAATGTACTCTGGAATCACCGGATGCTGCTGATCACCGGCGACAGCCGCTTTGCAGACATCCTCGAACTGAGCCTGCTCAACAGTGTCCTGTCAGGCACCGACCTTGGCGGCACGAATTTCAACTACACCAATCCCTTGCGAATTGATGAGGATTTGCCTTTTGAGTTTCGCTGGTCCAAGGAGCGGGAACCCTATATTGCCAAGTCCAACTGCTGTCCTCCCAATGTAGTGAGGACCGTCGCAGAATCCCAGAATTATGCCTATGCGCTATCCAAAAAAGGCTTGGTTGTAAATATGTATGGAAGCAATTCTCTGAAGACAAAGCTGTTGGATGGTTCCGAAGTGGAGCTTAATCAGGAGACGGATTACCCTTGGGATGGTGCGATTAAGCTGAAAGTTGAAAAAGCTTCGGCAAGTCCATTTGCCATCGATCTGCGGATCCCGGCTTGGGCAGAACATGCTGAGATCAAGGTAAATGGAGAAAAGATGTCCGAAAAAATCACTTCCGGAAGCTATGCAAGCCTAAACCGAAACTGGAAAGAAGGAGATGTGATCGAATTGTCCCTTCCAATGCCGGTTCGCTTGATGGAAGCGAATCCGCTGATAGAAGAGACCCGAAATCAGGTGGCAGTGATGAGAGGGCCAATCGTCTATTGCATCGAGTCACCGGACGTGGTAGGAGCGAGGATAGTTGACGTCGAGCTTCCTTCTGATATCCAATTGCAACCCGTGAAAGAGCAACTCGCTGACGCTGATATCACTTTCCTGCGAGGCAAAGCTTTGCTCCAGCCTGATAGAAACTGGAAAGATGAGCTGTATCGGCCCATTGATTCCAAGACTGAGCTCAAAGAATTTGAGATTCGGTTGGTACCCTATTTTGCCTGGGGAAATCGAGGCAAATCCGAGATGTCAGTTTGGATCCCTTTGAAAAAGTAAAGGAATCAGAGGAAATCCCACCAATACTGTTCGTGGAAATACGATGGCAAAACGCGGAAATACTATGTTGAAGATGTGTCTAAATTCTATCTTCTAAATCTTTGAAAACCAGTTAATAATATATTGATGAATAGATCGGGAATCAATTGGACAGTGAATTTGCCTCTTAAAAGTGAGTTGGTGAAGTTTGTTCCGGTATGGCTTTTCATGATTTGTTTTGGGCCTCATTTGATGATGGCTCAAGAAAAACCAAGGTTGTTTGTTCTCACAGATATAGGTGGTGATCCGGACGACCAAATGTCGATGGTCCGGTTGATGACCTATTCCAATCAGCTGGACATAGAGGGGCTTGTCGCGACAGAGGTGAAAGACGCCGTCAATCCCGAGCGTATCCATCAGATCGTAGAAGCCTACGGTGAAGTACGTGACAACTTGGAACTTCATGAGCCCGGATTTCCCGATGCTAAATATTTGAAATCCAGAATCTTTCAGGGAATTCCTGTTGGAGGAATGGACGGAGTAGGGGAAGGAAAGGATTCTCCTGGATCTGAGGAGCTGATCAAGGTGGTGGATCGAGAGGATTCAAGACCTGTTTGGGTGACAGTTTGGGGAGGACCGAGCGTCTTGGCTCAAACACTGTACAAGGTTCGTTCTACCCGCTCAGAAGAGAATGTAGCTAAATTTGTTGCAAAACTCCGGGTTTATGCCATCTCTGATCAGGACAACAGCGGGCCGTGGATTCGCAAAGAGTTTCCAGGCTTATTTTACATAGTTACCCCAGGAAGTAACGGAGGTGGTGCATATCACCATGCCACATGGATAGCCATTGGAGGAGACAAGTTTCATGGACGCTTTGTTGGGGCAGATTTCCGACTCGTAACCAATGAATGGCTTGAAAAAAATATCCGCCGCAAAGGTCCCCTGGGAAAAGTATACCCCCATTGGGAATACATGATGGAAGGCGATACCCCCTCTTTCCTATACCTTATCAATAATGGCTTGAACAGTCCAGATCATCCCAACTGGGGTGGCTGGGGAGGACGCTATGAGCTCTATACTCCCAAAACCGAGAAGTGGTTTTTTGAGCCTGAGACAAGACCGATCTGGACCAACGTTCAAGACGAAGTATTGGGAAAAGACGGAGAGTGGCACACGACAAACCATGCGACTATTTGGCGCTGGCGCGAGGCTTATCAAAATGATTTCGCCGCCAGGATGGATTGGACAATCAAATCCTATGAACAGGCCAATCACCCACCTGTGGTAAAGCTAGATCATCCGGCATATATCAAGGCCAAGCCAGGCCAACGGGTGGATCTAAGTGCTGTTGGTACTTCAGATCCTGATGGGGATTTGCTTTCCTACGAGTGGTTCTGCTACGAAGAACCGGGAACTCGCGGAATGTCAAGTTCCGACTCCGGGGTAAAACACGATATCATTGGCTTCGATCAGCAGAAAGCATGGCTGAATGTCAAGACAAGCCGTGTCATGCCTCCCGGCACAGGAACGATGCACATCATACTCGCCGTCACTGACAACGGTGTCCCACGACTTACGAGATATCAGCGAGTGATAATAGAGGTGGAGAGGTAAATCTTACATGGAAAGGAAATATCGCAAAGTCTGCGTGGATCCCATTGAAAAAGCAAAGACCAGCTATCTGATGAAAATTGAATGGGGAAAAAATGAAATCGAACCTATAATGAATAAATATCTACTTTTGATCCTGGTGCTTTTTTGCTATGCCAGCTCATACGCCCAAGCCCCTTGGGATCATGGGAAACTGGCTGTTTCACCCAACGGCCATTTTATACAGCATCACGATGAAACTCCCTTTCTCTGGATCGGGGATACAGGTTGGGGTATGTTCCAACAATTGACCCGAGAGGAAGTTGATCTCTATCTGGATAGCCGTCAGGCACTGGGTTTTACAGTGATTCAAGCAGTTGCTCATTGGTCCCCTCACGGTGGTGGACTAAAAAGGAGTCCGGACAATGCCGCAAATGCCTATGGTCACCGACCTTTTACAGGAGAAGAAAATGCTCCGAACACGTCAGAACCTTTGGTAGTCGCCGGGGGAAGTCCTACCTCCCCCAATGATTATTGGGACCATGCTGACTATGTGGTCGAAGCAGTCAGAAAACGAAATATGTATCTGGCGCTGCTACCTTGCTGGGCTGCCCAATTGGTTTCAGGCACTGGAGAATACAATGAAGAGGAAGCCAAGGATTACGGGCAATTTATAGGCAAGCGATATGCTGCGGAGCCCCACATCATCTGGGTATTGGGTGGAGATACCAAGGCCCAATTTGCGGCATTTGACAAAAATCAGAAGTACAGTGAATTTGATTTTCGCGCAATCTATCGGTCCATGGCTGAGGGCATTGTAAGCGGTGTCACCGGGGAAAGCCCCAAGTGGGATGAGAAACATTCGGCATGGGATCAAGTATTTCTTTCCTACCATCCCAATGGTGATGCTCCGTATGGCTCCTCCCAGTGGTTTCATGAAGATGTCTGGCAAGATGCCAATGGTGTGGAAGTGTGGAAGGAAGTAGATGATGTCTATCGGACAATGTTGGATGATTACCAATTGAAAAACCCGGTCAAGCCGAGTTTATTTCTCGAAGGCTCCTATGAATATGGCACCTATCGCCATGAATGCGGCTGGGTGACGCCTGTTCGTGTGCGAAGACAGTTCTACCAAACCTTCTTTGCCGGAGGGGCTGGCCATACCTATGGAGCCGCACCGATTTGGAGCATGAGAGGGAATGAGGGAGACTACAATTGTGGATATACATGGCAGCAGGCTTTGGATTTTTCCGGGGCAGCACAAGTATCAGTGGTGGGCAAGCAGTTTTTAGCTGATCACAGATGGTATGAATGGATACCCAATGGCAGTGTCATTTCTGGCGTAGGAGAAGGAGAAAGCTTAAAAACAGCAGTGACAACCTCGGATAATAAGATGGCCTTGGTTTACTTTTCCAACAACTCATCTACCCGCGTGACTAATATACTCGACCAAGATGCCCAAGCCTATTGGTTTTATCCCAGAGATGGTGAGCGAGTGGAGATAGGATCTTTTAAGGTAAATGAATCGAGGGAAATGGTGCCTCCAGAAAATTGGGAGGATGCCTTGTTGGTCCTTCTGGTCGCAAACTGATTAGCTCACCTGCTAGTGGTGACGAACATGGTTTTGATAGACAGTTTATGAAAAAAACAATTTTGAGTATCGCTTTGGCATTCATTGCCTTGTGTAGCTTCGGGCAGCAATTGGCCTTCCCAACTGCCGAAGGCTACGGCAAATACACCGTGGGTGGTCGTGGTGGCAAAGTATATGAAGTCATCAATCTGAACGACTCCGGTACCGGAAGCCTTCGGGAAGCAGTGGAGGCGGAAGGGCCTAGGACGGTTGTTTTCAGAGTGTCAGGCACCATCAAGTTGGAAAGCGATCTGAGGATCAAAAATCCCTACATCACCATAGCCGGGCAAACGGCTCCTGGAGACGGAATTACCCTCAGGGCTTATCCACTCATGATAGATGCCGATGAGGTGATCATCAGATACATCAGGGTGCGACTGGGGAGTGAATCGGGAGGGGAAACTGACGCGATCTCCAGCAGATATACCACCAATCTGATCTTGGATCATATATCTGCCAGCTGGAGTATCGACGAAACTATGTCTATCTACCATGGTAAAAATGTGACTGTGCAATGGTGTGTGGTTTCAGAAAGTCTCTATAACTCTAATCATGTCAAAGGCAACCATGGTTTTGGCGGGATCTGGGGTTCGAATTACAGTACCTATCACCATAATTTGATCGCAAGTCATTCCAACCGCAATCCGCGCTTTGCATCTGGAGGGGGAAATATCGATTATAGAAACAATGTGGTTTTCAATTGGGGCTATGAGTCCACCTATGGAGGTGAAGTGAATCAATTGGGCAATGCCAAATTCAATTTCACCAACATCAATATGGTGGCTAATTATTACAAGACCGGGCCGGCAACCGAACCGGGACAAATCAGCCAACGACTCGCCGCCCCTTGGTCCCGCAACAAAGCCGAAGATTACGGCAAGTGGTATGTAGCAGGCAATGTCCTGGAAGGGAACCAAAGAATTTCAGGGGACAACTGGCTCGGCATGCATCCGCAAGATGGCAGCGAATACCTCGAGGGTCTCAAATTGGATAAGCCTTGGCCTTCCATGGAGATCCATCAGCAGACTGCCGAAGAAGCCTTCACTGCGGTTCTAGCCAATGCCGGAGCAGTTTTTCCCAAGCGTGATGCCGTGGACCTAAGGATCATAGAGGAAGTCCGAAAGGGCATCGCCTCCTATGAAGGGGCCACCTACAAAAAGGACCACAAGGTTGCAGACCAATCGAAGAAGTCCGGGATCATAGATTCCCAGGAAGATGTGGGCGGATGGCCGGTTTTGCAAAGTAGCTCTGCCCCGGTAGATTCCGATCATGATGGCATGCCAGATGATTGGGAAAAGCGAAATGGACTCAATCCCAACAAATCCAGTGATCGAAATACATTGGCAAAAGACGGATATACAATGTTGGAGAAGTATCTTAATTCCCTCATGTGACCCATTCAATAGGATCAAACTATTTACAATTCATGAAAAATATATTTCTTTTTATCCTGGCTCTATTGGTTGTGCCGGCAGTCTTTGCGCAGCAAAAGAAAAAAAATGCTCCCCAAAAGCCCAGAATGGTGGTCTTGACAGACGTCTCTACCTGGGAAACTGATGACAGCGAGTCGTTGGTGAGGCTGTTGGTTCATGCTGATCTGTATGAGATCGAGGGCCTGATCTTCACCACGGGCTGGAGCATGGATACCCTCCACACGGATTTTATGGGTTTGATCCATGAGGCGATAGATGCCTATGAAAAGGACGTCCCAAATCTGATCAAGCGCTCCAATCAACAGGGTTTCCTGGCCGATGAGTCCCGGCAGAAGATTGGCTACTGGCCAAGTCCGGCATATCTGCGCAGCATCACGGTCTTTGGAAGCAGAAACATGGGCAACAAGTTTATCGGCGAAGGCAACAACTCGGCAGGATCTGACTTGATCATTCAGCTTGCCGACGAGAAGGATGATCGGCCGCTTTGGATCACCGTCTGGGGCGGCGGAAACACCCTGGCGCAGGCGATCTGGCAGGTGCAGGAGAGCAGGACTGAGGCGGAATTGAAGACTTTCCTGCACAAGATTCCTACCTATACGATCACAGATCAGGACCGAGGCCAAAAGACAGACTATGCCATCAGCTCACATCAATGGATGAGGAGGGAGTTTTCCGAGGATATGCTCTTCATCTGGGATGAGTCAGCCTGGAAATACCAAAACGGAACGGGAAAAAGCAAGTGGGAAGAATATGCCGCCCACATCCAAAATCACGGCAATCTCGGTACCGTGTATCCCAAGTATAAGTATGGGGTAGAGGGCGATACACCGGCGTTTTTGCACCTCATGCCCAATGGACTCAATGACCCCATGGTACCAAGCCAAGTGGGTTGGGGAGGCTATTTCGAAAAGGGGCTGACGGACGACAAGGAAACCAGTTCGTTTACCAACCATCAGTCGCCGGTCTATGACACTTCGCGAAAGTATTCGACATACTTCTATCCGGCGACCTTCAATAATTTTGCGGCGAGGATGGACTGGGCTCAGGACGGCGAAGGCAACCGGAATCCTATCGTCGTAGTGAACAAAAACGCAGGGATAGAGATACTGAAATTGCAGGCAAAGAGTGGCGAAACCATTCTTCTCGATGCTTCCAAATCTCATGATCCCGAGGGCGATGCGTTGAGCTTCAACTGGTGGATTGTCCCTGAAGCAGGTACGTATCAGGGAGAAGTTTCCATCCCGGAGAGCGATGCAAATTCGATAAAACTTGAGTTGCCAAGCGATTTCTCAGGAAAGACACTGCATGTGATCTGTGAAGTCACAGACAATGGCGCTCCTACCTTGACTACTTACAAAAGGATTATCTTGGAGGGAAAATGAGCCTAAGTCTCAAAAGAAAAAACATGAAAACACGTGTTCTTTTCACCTTGTTTTTTGCACTTGCAGCCACTGCCACCTACGCCCAGCAAGCCGACTATCTCATCATGAGCTGGAAGAATGTGGCGACCAAGATGCCTGAAGCCTGGTATGGTTCGGCTGAAGCGAAAGCCGTTGCCGAGAATGTATTGCTTACTCAAAAAGAAATAGGGGGCTGGGAGAAAAACAAGGACTATCACAAACCCCTGTCTGAGGCTGAAAAGGCCGAATTCAAGGCCAATAGAGCAAAGATCGGAGCGACATTTGACAACGGCGCGACGATCACCGAGATGAGATTTTTGGCGAAAGTTTACTCGCAGGTCCAAGATCCCCGCTACAAAGAGGCTTTTGAAAAGGGCCTGAACTACATCTTCATCTCCCAATATCCCAATGGCGGGTGGCCACAGTTTTTTCCCATTCGGGGTGGGAAAGGGGACTATTCCATGCACATCACCTACAACGACGACGCGATGGTGAACACGATGAAGTTTCTCAAGGAGATCTACTCTCAAAATAAGGCTTTCGAAGCAATGAACCTGAATTCGGACTTAACAGCAAAAGCTCAAAAGTCCTTCGATGCGGGGATCGACTGCATCCTCAAGACGCAGATCGTGGTGGATGGATCGCCTACCGTCTGGTGTGCGCAGCATGATGAGAAGACGCTCGCCCCGGCAAATGCCCGGGCATACGAACTGGCTTCTTTTAGCGGTTCGGAGTCCGTGGGTATCGTGCTGTTGCTGATGGATTTGGACAATCCATCCCAGGAAGTCATCGCTTCCATAGATGGGGCGGTGCGGTGGTTTGAAGCCCATAGGATTGAGGGAATCAGTCTGGAGACCGAAACCGACGCGCAAGGAAAAAAGAACCGGGTAGTCATTGCGGATGCGAAAGCCCCCGCATTGTGGGCACGCTTTTACGACATGGAAACCCAAAAGCCTTACTTCTGCGACCGGGATGGTATTAAGAAAAGCACCCTCGCGGAGATCGGCTACGAGCGAAGAAATGGCTACAGTTGGTACACCAACGCACCGGAAAAGCTTTTGAAAGAATATCCGGCTTGGAAAGAGAAGGTTGAAAACTAGTTCAGACCCGACCGTTCACCACTATGACAACAAGTGAAATACAAACTGAAGAAAAAATTAAAATACTAAAAGGGCTTGAAATTGCATATGAGAAGCTTTTAGAATTCAAGAAGATGAAGAACTCTGAATTGGTTGTTTTACGCGACAACAAAATAGTAAAAATCAAACCCGAGTAAGACTTGGTGCCTGGGGATAGTTCATTAAACTGTGTCTAGGGTTTAAACTTTGTATCAACCCATTCCCTTAGTTGGCCTAGGCCAACTAAGGGAA